>QIMC01000020.1 GCA_003232185.1 Flammeovirgaceae bacterium
TCACGACTGATGATGCTGGCAAAAAATTCTCCCCATTTGCCAAAAACATAAACGACGAAGACCTTATTTCTTCCAAAGAACTATTTAGAAGTACCTGGTTTTACAATCGATCACATACCAAATACGGTTTTGATGTAGGCATACTTTCCTCTCAAAATAAGCAGTTGCTTACAGAGGGGTTTGAGGCCAGGGATACTAGGGAGAATCATTTTAATATTAGGTACAGCCCGAAAAGAGAAATATTGTTTCGCTTTTTTACCAAACAAAAGACCAGGCAATTAGCTTCTGACTTTCTGGATTCCCGAAACTACATCATAAGAGAGAAATCAATGACTCCTGAGATATCTTGGCAACCCACTGACAAATTTCGACTAACGGGTAAATATTCAATAATTGAAAGAAAGAATATACTGATTGAGGGCAAAGGTGAATCAGCTAGTGTAAATGAATTCTCTTTTAATTTGAGACATTCTAAAGTGCAGAAAAGTACATTGAGTGCGAATGTCACTTATACTTATATAAAATTTAATGGAGCAGTAAATTCAGCGGTTGGTTACGAATTATTACAGGCGTTACAACCGGGAAATAACTTGCTGTGGTCTGCAAACTGGCAATTAAAGATAGCTTCTGGTTTACAGTTCCAACTTAACTATAGTGGAAGAAAATCTTTGAATACTCAAGTGATTCATACTGGTAGAATGCAAGTAAATGCCTTGTTTTAGGCTGATAATCTTATCATAATGACATTGTCTATATCATTATGATAAGATTTATTGCTGCTACACTCACTAAATAAAAACAGAGCATTGTCTAAGTAATTGGTAATCAATTGAATGAATTCAAAATGCATCTAGATGCACTTGTTTGGCACACTTACTGATAAGTATAAGACGGAATTGATAGTGAAAGCTTGATATTTCAATGATGTTCATTTTTTAACATACATTTTTAGAAGCAAGGCTACTGAACAGAAACATCATTATTTTTTAAACTACATTTTTACCTTTGACAGGTACATTTTTTTAACTAGGTTTTTCATATTTAATTTAAGAAAAAGCATCTCACTGATTGTGGGATGCTTTTTTTATGCCCTTTTTATTTCCACCTTTGCCCGATTATTAATCCTCCTTCGCGTTCGCTTGCGTCAACGCCGAAGCTCGGCTACGACGAAGCTCGGCGGACGAGAAGATTGGGTTTAATTCCCTGACGCTTTGCGTCGAAATATTAAAATAAATTCAACTTAATACCTCGCATGCAATGTGTCGAGGTAGTTTATTCGCCGATGATGAAAATGACTCCCGGTGTCAGGCACATGTTTCTGGCAATATTCTATTTTTCATTGATGAACTTGTGTGTGAAGTATCTATCACACATTCCTGCTGTGGAAATAGTGTTTTTCAGGTCTCTGGTAAGCTTGACAATATCCTGGTATATCTTGAAAAAACAACGGGTGCCCCTACTGGGAAACAATAGAAAGATTTTAATAACTCGTGGAGTCACCGGTACTATTGCATTAATTGCCTACTTTATAACACTACAAAACATCCCCTTGGCTGGTGCTGTTACCATTCATTATCTGGCACCAATATTTACCAGCCTAATGGGTATTGCAATTGTTAAAGAAAAAGTAAACCGGTGGCAGTATGTATTTTTTCTTTTGTCGTTTTTAGGGATTTTAATTATCCAGGGAGTTGATACACGAATTACCCTAGGCTATGCACTGATAGGTACAGTTGGGGCGATATTTAGCGGGTTAGCCTATAATATGATTAGAAAACTAAAAAACTCTGAGCATCCATTGGTAATAATTTTATACTTTCCCCTGGTTTCAATTCCAATAACCGGACTCATTACATTATTTGACTGGGTACTCCCAGTTGCCTGGGACTGGATGATGTTGTTGCTTGTTGGAATACTTACACAACTAGGGCAATTTTATATGACCAAATCCTATCAATCCCAGGAGTTGTCCAAGGTATCAGTAATTAGTTATGTAGGTATGGTTTTCGCTCTGGCATATGGATTTATCTTCTTTGATGAACAATACCATATTAATGCCTATTTGGGTATGATTGTAGTGTTGGCAGGGGTAGTCCTCAACCTTATTTACAAATCAAAGTGGGATACAAAATCTGTTTCCTAACTACATTTTATTTATACTTCAAATAGTATATTTTTGTAAGAGCAGCAAATAAAAGAACAGTGTCTGGACATAGTAAATGGGCGAATATAAAAAGAAGAAAAGGTGCACAAGATGCCAAAAGAGGAAAGATATTCACCAAACTGATAAAAGAATTAACAGTTGCCACAAAAAACGGCGGAGAAGATCCTGAAGCTAACGCCCGACTGCGTTTGGCTATTCAAAATGCTAAAGGGGCAAACATGCCTAAGGACAATATTGAACGGGCCATCAATAAGGGAACTGGTTCTGATGCTGAAAATTATATTGACATTACTTATGAAGGTTACGCTTCTCATGGAGTAGCAATTTTTGTAGAGGCTACCACCGACAACTTGAATCGTACTGTGTCTTCCGTTAGGGCTGCGTTCTCAAAATATGGAGGAAGCCTTGGTACTAATGGTTCTTTGGAGTTTATTTTTGATCGAAAAGGTGTTTTCAATTTTCCTGAACCTGAAGGGGTTGACCTGGATGAATTAACCTTGGATTTAATTGATAGTGGAGCAGAGGATGTAGAAAATGAAGACAATTATCTACATGTAACCTGTAACATTGAGGATTTTGGAAACCTTCAAAAAAAGCTGGAATCAATGTCCATCGACCCGGAAAGTGCCGAACTTCAACGAATTCCAAACACATCGATCTCATTGAATGATGAAGATTTGGGAAAGGTATTTAAATTAATAGAGGTGTTGGAAGATGATGATGATGTTCAAAAAGTTTACCATAACATTGAGATTAGAGAGGAGCAGATAAGCCTGCTTTAACCCGGCTTATGCGTTAGACTTTGTAACGCTTACGCCGAAGTGAGAAAACGGAGTAATTGTTTAATTCAGGGTATATCCCAGTTTCTAAGATGGCATTGAAGGCTTCATATCATAGTTATAAACTGCTCTTCAAATTTAACGCCGGTACCAGTAGGGGGGTTCTTGAAGAAAGAATTACCTACTTTATAAGACTGTGGGATCAAAAGCAACCTGAGCAGGTAGCGATCGGTGAAGCCGGCCCGTTATTAGGTCTTAGCCCTGATTTCTCAGATTTGGAAGTGAAATTGCAGAATTTGTGTCAAACGATTAATGGCTATCAGGTTCCACAATCTTATCATGAAATTACTGATGTGGTTAACAAGCTTGTTCCCTGGTCTCAACCCTCCATTCGATTTTCTTTAGAAACTGCTCTTTATGACTTACTATCAGGAGCGAAAAAAGTATTATTCCCAGGGTTATTTACTGAAGGTAAATATTCGATGCCTATCAATGGGTTGGTGTGGATGGGAGACTACGATTTCATGAAACAACAAGTGGATAAAAAAATTGTTGCTGGATATAATTGCATAAAAATCAAGATTGGAGCATTAGATTTTAAATTGGAATGCAAATTATTGGAGTATATCAGAAATAAGTACCAGCAACAGATATCTCTGAGGGTAGATGCAAACGGTGCGTTTACGCCTGATGATGTTCGCCAAAAGCTTAAAGAGTTGTCAACCTACGGAATTCATTCTATTGAGCAACCTATTAGATCAGGGCAGACAAAGCTATTAAGTGAGCTCTGTTTAAATAAGATCCTCCCGATTGCTCTGGATGAAGAACTGATTGGGATTACAGACTCGAATGAGAAAGAAGCACTCCTGGATTTGGTTCGCCCCCAGTATATCGTTTTGAAGCCTACATTGCTGGGGGGAATGGAGGCTGCCAGGGACTGGATCAGGTTGGCTAAACAACGTAATATCGGGTGGTGGATTACTTCTGCTTTGGAGTCAAATATAGGTTTGAATGCAATTGCTCAATTTACTGCCTGTTTTAAAAGCGAATTACCTCAAGGTCTGGGCACAGGGCAACTGTTTACCAATAACCTTCCCAGCAAGCTTAAAATCGACCAGGGACGGTTATTTTATAAGCCCTGGTAGTCAAAGGTTTAGACTTGACAAGACACTAGATTAAACCCGGATTATGCATTAGACTTCGTAGTGAGAGCCTTAAATGGCTGTAAGATAGATACTCGCACAGATTTTTGCATCGGAAACATAGCATCGCTATGGTGAGTAGGAAAAGTCGAGCAAGTGCCTAGATTGCCCCAACGGGACGCCTTTGGCGTAGTCAGTTAAGGCTCGTAATAGATTTCTAGTGCATAATCCGGGTTAAACGATCTTTTACCTCCATCAACCCAACGCTGCCAATCTTTTCAATCAGATATAGATTTGGCATTGATCCAATGGCGGGCATATTGGGGTCGATGATATACTTGGGGATTTCGGGGGCTACGAAGTCAATCAGTCCAGCTGCCGGATAGACTACCAGGGAAGTTCCTACTACAATGAAAATCTCTGCCTCTCTACTGAGTTTGATGGCGTGTTCCATTAACGGAACTTCCTCGCCAAACCAA
>QIMC01000432.1 GCA_003232185.1 Flammeovirgaceae bacterium
ATCCGGTGGATATGGAAATAGATGAATACGGCAATATGTATGTAGTTGAAATGTCGGGGTATCCACTAGACAAAAGCCACACCGGCAAAATAAAATTGCTGAAAGACAAAGATGGAGATGGTGTCATGGATGAGAGTATTCTTTTCGCAGATAATTTAATGTTTCCAAATGGAATTCTGAGGTGGAAAAATGGCGTCTTGATTACGGATGCTCCATATGTTATATACCTGGAAGATAGTGACGGAGATGGTCACGCAGATGTTAGAGATACTTTGTTAACAGGGTTTTCATTGTCTAATCCTCATGTTAACGTGAATAATCCCCTATACGGATTGGATAATTGGGTGTACCTATCTCATATTGGAAGAATCGGCACTAGAAAGTATGAAGAAGCATTTGGAGATTTGGGAGAGGAAATCAGCTTTTGGGAACGGCCGGATTCTCCTAGACTACCAAAAAATGCAGAAAGTAAAAGTGTTCGGTTCAAGCCTGAAAAGAACCAATTAGAAATGATGTCCAGTAAAAGTCAGTTTGGTCATGCTTTTGATAGCTGGGGGCATCACTTCTTGACGCAAAATCAAAATCACCTATACCATGAAGTATTGGCAGCGCCATATTTGAACCGCAAACCGGATCTATTGATTACCAGTACCACAGAATCCATTTCAGATCATGGGCAAGCCACAGAAGTTTATCAGATCACCACCAATCCGGATCGTCAATTGTTTACCCCAACAGGAGTGTCAACATCTTCCAGTGGCATCACTTACTATACTGCTGATTTATTTATACCACCATATAGTGAAAATGTGATTTTTGTGGCGGAATCTGTAAGTAACCTGGTACATGTAGATGTATTAGAACCCAAGGGAGCGACTTTTACAGCCAGTAGAGTGGAAGAACGAAAGGAGTTCCTGGCTTCTAAAGACTTTTGGGCGCGGCCGGTAAATATGTATGTTGGACCTGACGGAGCTTTATATGTACTGGATTATTATCGACGAATAATTGAACATCCTGAATGGATGTCGGATGATGCTGTAGAGGCGGGAGGATTATACGATGGTCATGATATGGGACGAATTTATCGGATCAGTCCCCTGGGAACGCCCAGTGCATCCTGGACAACAGGACTAAAGCTGGGGGAGTCAACTTCTGAAGAACTGGTAAAGATGCTTGCACACAACAACAGATGGTGGCGAATAAATGCTCAAAGACTGCTGGTAGATCGAATGGACAAAGCAAGTTTGCCAATATTGGAAAAAATGGCGGCCACAGATAAGTCCGCATTTGGACGATTACATGCATTGTGGACCCTGGAGGGCTTGAATGCATTGAAATTAACTACCATAGAAGACGCGTTACTGGATGAAGATGCTGGAATTCGTGAGCAGGCAATCCGATTGGCAGAGCCATATCTGGAGAAATCATCTAAGTTGGTAGAAGCTTTACTTGCTATGGGTGATGACCCTGAGGTTAAGGTAAGGTTTCAATTATTAAATACACTTGGATATATTAATAGTGAAGCTGCGCGTATTGTATGCGAAAAAATATTATTTAGAGATATGGAAGATGGTTGGGTTCAGCTTGCGGCGTTGACCGCCGTTTCATTAAATCCTGAAACCCTTTTAAAAACCTTATTGAATCATCCTAAAAACGATAATTCAGCATATTTATCAATGGTCCGACATTTAACCCAGATCGTAGGGTCAGGCCCTGATGCAAATAAGATAAGAGACCTGGCCCAAACTGCTACCGTGGCAAATGGACCAGCAAGCATTGAACTTAATTCCGCTGTATTAGCTGGATTGACTCAGGGTCTAAAGCGAAATGAACATAATAATGAAATAATTAAATCGCAGGAAGACCTGCTGGTAAATACATTTTTCAACCATCCATCCCTGACAATTAGAGAGCATGCTTTTGAAATGTTGAGTATCGTAACAGAGCTTGATGGCGAGACCATCAATAGTGGAATCGCAGAGGCCTTAAATAGGGCAAAGGACACTAATTTAAATGGAGATATGCGGGCACAGATGCTGGGATTCTTGCTATTAACAGATCCCACTCCCTATAAGATGTTATTGAAAGAATTCATTAAGCCCTCTGAAGAGCCTGAAGTGCAAATAATGGCATTGCGGATATACCAGAAAGTACCGGGGACTGAGGTTGCCCAGTATATTCTGGATAATTGGCAGTTCATGACTCCTAGGGTACGTGAA
The DNA here is from genome assembly GCA_003232185.1 of Flammeovirgaceae bacterium. Lineage (GTDB taxonomy): Bacteria > Bacteroidota > Bacteroidia > Cytophagales > Cyclobacteriaceae > SZUA-3. The sequence continues at coordinate 2,220 of QIMC01000432.1, forward strand.
GTGGCTTTGGATGCTTTTATGAGTGAAAATGATCGCATTGAGTTGTTATTGGCAGCAATAGAAAAAAATGAGATATTAAAATCGAGTTTGGGTTGGCAAAGGACCGTACAACTGAATTCTAATGAGGATGAAAAATTAAGAGAAAGGGCACAAAAATTATTAACTCAGGATATTAGTAGAGAAATGGCTGAGCAATATGATGAATCTTTAAAGTTGAAAGGAGATGTCGTGAAAGGATTTGAAGTTTTCAAGACAAATTGTTCCACCTGTCATCAAGTGAGGGGAATGAATGGCGTATCATATGGGCCGGACCTGGGCACGGTTCATAACTGGCTGCCGAAAGATATATTGGCTGGTATATTGGAGCCGGGCTCTGCCATAGCTCCTGGGTTTGATTTATGGGAAATCAAATTAAATAGCGGAGAGAAATTACAAGGAATGATAATAAGTGAAACATCCAGTGCAATTAGCTTAAAAATTAGTCCTGAGCTAGAAAAGACGATTAATCGGCAAGATATTAATGAAATAAAATCAATGAACGGAATGTCCCCAATGCCAGGATTTGGGAGTCAATTGGATAAACAAGAAGTAGCTGATCTGATCGCGTTTTTGAGAGACAGTCAATCTTTCAATCGCTGATGATGTTCGAATGAAAAGTGCTCCGTTTTTATCATTTCCAGAGTCTCTTCAATGGTGGGACGGTCTCCCCAGAAGGTCCCGTAATATGCCAACCGTATTATTCCATCCTTGTCAATAATAATGGTAGCGGGCCGGTTAATATACTCCGCATGAACTGCGAAAGCCATAGGATCCACTCCGTATTTGGCGCCCACCGCGCCGGCACGATCTAGCAGGTGAGGCCAATATATTTGCTCAGTATAGGGCTGCTGAAATGACTCTTTTGAAAACCAGTAGGTTGGATCAAGCTCCTTTCCTACCATTACTCTTCCACGGTATTGATCATGTGTTTCCACGGTAAAAACCTGCACGCCTTCTTTCTCAAATTCTTCCCGCATCTTCATCAGCTCACGAAATTCACCATGACAAACAGGACACCAATCGGCAAAAACCCAGATCAATACCACCCATTTTTTATCCCTGAAATCCTGTGGCTGCCATTCCGTACCCTCAGTGTCCTCCAATACAAAATTGGGCGCTTGGGACCCCACCTGAACTGATTCGAAGCTAGATTGATCCAATGATAAAAACGCGGATTTCTGCTTCTCGGTGGTTCCCATTTGCTTTTCAATCTGATCAATTGCCAGTTCACATTGATGCCGTACATCCCGAGATGGGTCATCGATCAATTTTTCACCTAGTAATTTTAAGGACTTCTTTGATTCAATTTGTCCGAGAGCAATAACTGCCTGTGAACGGACCATCACATTTTTGTCTTCCCGAAGGACTTGTTCCAGGGCATCTATGGCGGATTGAGCACCAAGTATGCCGAGTGCCGTGGCACTCACCTGACGAACATGCACAGACTGATCCACTAGTCCTTTCTTTATCTCGTTGACGTCTTTGGTGCCGGCACGCACTAAATCCCTTACCGCCAACAAACGGATCTGCCAGTCATCATTGTCCAAATCTGCAATCCCCGCGACCTCTAACTTCCTATCGAGGGTAAAAGAGTTGTCCTCGTTTAGCGGATGAAATTCATGTGCACGTACTCTGGCGAACACTTGAGACACAGTAATGTTATTGTCTGATAAAGTTTGCCCGTTTGTTTCCGGTATCATGCCTAAAATAGTTAAAGAAAAAAAGAATACTATTCTTAATGATTTCAATAGGTAATCACAATTCATTATCTTTCGAATGGTTATTATATACCTTGTAATACAGTTGAAATTAATATTTTAATAATGGAATGCATCCAGTTAACGTAAATAATT
>QIMC01000204.1 GCA_003232185.1 Flammeovirgaceae bacterium
CTGGTCTCTTAGAAAATGCTGTCCCAAATACTTTTTTGGCCTTACCATACCTCAATGTTGATAAAAATAATCTTAACTTGTGCAGTAAATCTACGAATTCAGTCTAAAGAATAAGTTAGGTTGTATTAACAATCATGGATAAAAAATTGCCTTTAATCGGTGTCTCTTTGGGAGACATTAATGGTATAGGACCTGAGGTGATTATGAAGACCTTTATGGATTCAAGGTTGCTGAACTTACTAACACCTGTAATATACGGCAATGGAAAAATCATTTCCTATTATCGTAAGTTGCTCGCGGCAGACAGTTTCAATTACCATCAGATTAAGGAACTCCACCAGGTAAAGTCCAGCACTATTAATGTGCTCAATTGTTGGGATGAGACTGTCACTATTAAACCCGGAATGCCCTCTCAGGAAACAGGGGTATATGCACTTCGTTGTCTGGAAATGGCCACCAGCGATTTAATTGATCATAAAATAGACGGTTTGGTTACAGGGCCAATTAATAAAAAGTCTATCCAGCAAGAGTCTTTTGATTTTCCCGGCCATACGGAGTATTTGGTTCACCGGTGTGGTGCAAAAAGAGGGTTGATGTTTATGATCAGCGAAAACCTGAGAATTGGAGTGGTAACAGGGCATTTGCCTCTGAAGGATGTGGTTGTAAGCATAACCACCGAACGGGTTGCTGATAAATTGGAAATATTGGAAGAGTCACTAAGAAATGATTTCGGAATAGATAAACCAAAAATTGCTGTGCTTGGGCTGAATCCTCATGCGGGTGATGAAGGGTTATTGGGCGAGGAAGAACAGAATCTTATTGGCCCATTAATTCAGGATTTAAAAAACCAGGGAAAACTAGTTTTTGGGCCATTCCCTGCAGATGGGTTTTTCGGCTCTCATGCTTTTTTAAAATATGATGCAGTACTGGCCATGTACCATGATCAAGGGTTGATACCGTTTAAATCCTTGTCGTTTGGAAGCGGTGTAAATTACACTGCGGGATTACCCATTATACGTACCAGCCCAGACCACGGCACCGCCTATTCCATAGCCGGTAAAAATATAGCTGACGAAAGTTCTTTTCGGGCGGCATTATTTGCCAATATTGACCTAATTAAAAAACGTAAAAATGCAGCACTGCATTGATATAATTTAAAAGGTGTTTATTCCGATTTTCAATTAAATTTTTAACTTTGCAACTTGGTTTCGATAAAGGATATGGAGAAATTCATAATTGATATCTATAAGATGCGTAATAAGCTTCATCATTTCGAATTTGAGATTGATGAAATCTTCTTTGGTAGCTTGGAACAGGAGTTGATAAAAAACGGTAAACTAAAAGCTAAGATTGATCTTGAAAAGAACGATTCCTTTATTAGCATGGATATCAATATTGAAGGCACTGTGGAATTAATTTGTGATCGTAGTTTGGATTCATATCAATACTCCATTGAAGAAAACCAAAAGGTAATTTTTAAATATGGTGACCAGGAACAAGAACTGGAGGATGACATGGTAATGATTACTAACAACACCCAACAGCTTGATATTGGACAATATATTTTTGAATTCGTTGGGTTAGCAGTACCAATGAAAAAATTGCACCCGAGGTTTGATGACGATGATGACAACGAATCCGGATCATTAGTATACAGTTCGAATGATAAAAGTGAGAGCGAAGATCAGACAGAAACAGATCCGCGCTGGGCGAAACTAAATGAATTAATAAAGAATTAAACTATAACCAAATGGCACACCCAAAGAGAAAAATCTCAAAGTCTCGAAGAGACAAAAGGAGAACTCATTATAAAAGCACTGCCGCTACTTTTAAGGATTGCTCCAATTGTGGAGCCCCGGTACTTTTACACCGTGTTTGTACCGAGTGCGGTTACTATCGAGGAAAACCCGCTATCGAGAAAGAGATAGCTGTTTAGGTCTATGAAGATCGCTTTGGATGTAGTAGGAGGTGATTATGCTCCTGACTCTACCATTGAAGGGGTTAAATTAGCATTGCCAGAGCTTCCATTGGATGCTTCTGTGGTTCTTGTTGGGCCGGAGGCTTTGATCAATACCAAATTAGAACAATTTAATATTGACTCCAGTCAAGTAGAGATTTCCATAGCTGAGGAAATAATCGGCATGGGAGAACACCCTACCAAGGCTTTAAGTCAAAAGCCACAAGCTTCGATTCCGGTCGGTTATCATCTATTAAAAAGTGGTGCTGTGGATGCCTTTTGCAGCGCTGGGAATACCGGTGCAATGCACGTTGGATCAATGTTCTCAATAAGAACTATTACTGGAATTATTCGACCAGGAATCGCCGGGTTTGCCCCTAAGGAAAATGGGGGGTTAGGAGTGATCATGGATGTTGGTGCCAATGCAGATTGCAAACCTGATGTTTTGGTGCAATTTGGAGAGATCGCTTCAATCTATGCAGAGCATGTGCTGAAGATCATTAAACCAAAGGTTGGCCTGATGAGCTTGGGTACAGAAGAAAAAAAGGGCACCCTGCTAACTCAGGCTGCCCACCAGCTCTTCACCCTAAACAAGAAAATAGATTTCATTGGAAACATTGAAGGCTATGACATTTTCAATGACAAAGCCGATGTGATTGTATGCGATGGCTTCACCGGCAATGTAATTCTTAAACTGGCAGAGTCAATATATTCATTGTTGCAAAAGAGGTCTTATTCCGACCCATTTTTTGATCAATTTAACTATGAAGCTATCGGTGGCAGCCCCATTTTGGGAGTAAACGGTAATGTGATTATCGGTCATGGAGTCTCCACTTCAATAGCTATTAAAAATATGTTGCTACAGGCCAGACAAATGGTCCAATCCCAAGTTCACCAGAAGATAAGAGAAAGCCTCCAAAACTAGTTAACGAAAATTATGAATAAAATTCATGCTAAAATAACAGGTGTCCATGGGTATGTTCCAGACTATATACTTACTAATGCCGAGCTTGAATCTATGGTAGAAACATCCGATGAATGGATCACTTCACGCACCGGCATTAAAGAACGTCGCATATTGAAAGGTGAAGATCAGGGTACTTCAATAATTGGTATCGAAGCGGTTAAGGGCTTACTGGAAAAAACTCATACCGACCCGGGTGAGATCGATTTGATCATTTGTGCTACCTGTACCCCTGATATGCTATTTCCCTCTACAGCTAACATTATAGCCGCAGCTGTGGGTGCGGATAATTCTTTTAGTTATGATCTTCAAGCTGCCTGTTCGGGGTTCCTCTATGGGCTAACTACGGGTGCTCAATTTATTGAATCAGGTACCTCTAAGAAAGTAGTGATTATTGGTGCTGACAAAATGTCCTCGATCGTTGACTACACAGATCGTAGCACCTGTATTATTTTTGGAGATGGAGGCGGTGCGGTTTTATTAGAAGCTACTGAAGAGCCAATTGGCATCATCGATACCATGTTGCGATCTGATGGCGCAGGAGTGCCATTTTTACATATGAAGGCCGGTGGCAGTCGGCGCCCTGCCAGTTACCAATCAATAGATGCCCGTGAGCATTATGTTTATCAGGAGGGGGCTACTGTATTCAAGTTTGCAGTAAAAAATATGGCCGATATTTCTGTAAAAATTATGGAACGCAATAATTTAACCTCCGACGATATCTCCTGGTTGGTACCACATCAGGCAAACATGCGAATTATTGATGCAACTGCTAAACGTATGGGTATTGGATCAGAAAAAATAATGAACAATATTAGCAAATATGGCAATACCACTGCCGGCACCATCCCTTTATGTCTGTGGGACTACGAGTCACAATTGAAAAAAGGGGATAATGTTATTTTGGCAGCTTTTGGTGGCGGGTTTACCTGGGGAGCTACTTATCTAAAGTGGGCTTATAATGGTCAGGATTAGATGGTATTTAAATATTTCATTAGTAAATTACATTAAAATTACCAGCCAATGGCAAGCACTGCTGATTTTAAAAACGGGTTGTGTATTGAGTTCAATAATGACCTGTATACTATTGTAGAGTTTCAGCACGTGAAACCTGGCAAAGGCCCAGCCTTTGTTCGAACTAAACTGAAAAACATTAATACCGGAAAAGTAGTGGATAATACTTTTAC
>QIMC01000436.1 GCA_003232185.1 Flammeovirgaceae bacterium
CGTGAAAACGAGGATGGATACCTGTCTGTAAACTACCTGGAGCTAATACCAGTACTGATTGAGGCGCTCAAAGAGCAACACTCCACAATTCAACAGTTGGCCCAGGCTTTGAAACAAGGAAAGGAGCTAAATAAAGAATTTCAGTCTGGACTGAAAAAACAACAGAAATTATTAGGTGCCCAGCAGTTCATCATGACTCAACTTCAAATGGACCGGACGGCCATGGAAAAGGACATAAAGGAAATCAAACAATCTCTAGGATTGGAGGCTAAAAAGTAACAAAAAGTGGGACGGATCTTTTTATTGGTTTTCACGGGGTTATTAATTTGCGCCTCAGCTGCGTATGGCCAGGCATTGATCAATGACAATGCATTGATAACAATTACTCCATCAACCAGGATGAGCATTATTGGCGGGGCTCTTAATAATGGGAACATTTTAAATGAAGGAGTGCTCTCCATCACTGGTGACTGGATGAATGTCGATACGTACACTCCGGGAACTGGTTTATTTATCCTTAATGGTGCTGACAGACAAAACATTGCCCATAATGATCAAGAAGTATATCAACTTCAAATCACAGGTGGCGGAGAGAAAGTATTCAGCAGCAACATAGAAATTCAGAATTCATTGCAATTGATCGATGGGATAATAGAAGTTTCCAATCGGGCAGTAGTGTTGGTACAATCGAATGGTACGGTTATAGGTGGGTCAGACCTATCGTATGTTGAAGGACCTATATTTCATCAGGGAACAGGCAACAAGCATTTTCCGGTTGGATCAAACGGTAATTTTCGCCCAGCGGAGCTGATAAATGTTACAGGAACCAATCCAGTGGTGGGAATTGCCATGTATGAGCCCAATAGCAATCCTATTGTTCCACTTCAGTTGCTTGCGGTTTCTGATACCCGCTATTGGCAATTAATCCGGCAATCAGGGAGTTACAATGGTTCACAAATCCGGCTTAAGGTCACAAATGATGAGCGGTTGGGTTCGGATGTTGATATCCAGGACGTGGTAGTAACATCGGCAGACTCTCTGAGCTTGGGGCAATCACAATTTACCGGAAGTCTGTCCGACGGAGAGGTAGTTAGTTCCATGCCAGCTATCGGCGAATTTTACGCGATTGCATTAGAAGGCTTCGCTGAGGAAAGAGCCCTGTATGTACCAAATGCCTTTTCGCCTGCTGCTTCTGACCCGGAAGATCAGGTAGTCAAGGTTTACGGCCAGAGAGTATTGGATGAAGGTTTCATTTTTAGAATTTACAATCGATGGGGGCAAGTAGTTTATGAAACTACTTCCTTCGTAGAAGCAAATACGGTGGGATGGTATGGCAATACCTCATCGGGAGAAGGAGAATCAGGTGGCGTGTATCATTACACACTCTCAGGTGCCTTTTCTAGCGGAAGAACATTTAAAAGGAATGGGACTATTCAGGTAATTCGGTGATAGTGCAACAATATAGGTGGATGATAATACTGATATGCATGGTAGCATTATCAGGAAAGCTGAGTGCCCAAGACCCACACTTTTCACAATACTACTCAAACCCATTATATCTGAACCCAGCAATGACTGGTTTGGATTCAGACGTTTATTTCGGTCTCAACTATCGATCCCAGTGGAAATCGTTGGATGTCCCTTTTGAGATTGCCCAATTTTCTATGGTCTATCCATTAATGGAACGCGGCAGTCAGTTTAAACATCGAGGTGGGGTGGGCATGACCGTATACCACGAAATGGCGGGAGAGGGGAACAACTTTAAAACAACTTCATATACTGTTAGTGGCGCTTATAATTTATTTCTGAAGGCAGATGCTTCGCAGATGATCTCGGTGGGCTTACAAGGAGGTTTTATCAGTAAACAAGTAGATTTCAACAACCTTACCTGGGGTTCACAGTATGACCCATTTATTGGCTTCGATTCTAATATAGCTCCTTCACTGGACCTGGGTAATGAAAGAACTACCTTCCCGGTGATCCATGCTGGAATAATCTGGTATTTTGACCAGGGGAAAAAGAGAATGCGTTCAGGATTTAGTGGATTCTTAGGGTTAGCAGCTTCAAATCTCAACAAGCCCGATGAATCTCTGCTTGATGAGCCAGGTTCTGAAAGCCCGTTACCTACTCTATATAAGGCTCATGGAGGGCTAAACTTCCGAATGTCACATCAACTGACTATATCTCCGAATATACTTTACATGGCACAGCACAACCGCCAACAAATTAATGCCGGGGTGTATGTAACCTATCAATTAGCAGGATCCGCAGCCAGAATGAATAAATTGAAAATGCAACTAGGTACCTGGTACCGATTCGATGATGCATTTATAGTATCTCTTGGTTTAATGACCAAAAATATGGGATTTGGGTTTAGCTACGATTTTAATAATTCTTCATTACGACGTTTTACTGGAGGCAATGGTGCGGTAGAGGCTTCAATATCTTATAGAATAGTAAAAGGAAAAGGACTCCGACGATTTTCGACCCCACTTCTTTAGATATTAATACATATTATTTGGTAAATTTATTGCCAGATGATTTACGCTGCCGGCCATGCTTTTTCTACTGGGTACCGCGGATTTAGAAAAGCTTCTCTTTACTATTGCTTCCTTACAATCCTATGGTTATTTTCCGGTTTTTCAGGCACACCAGTTTCAGCCCAGGATCAAGATGACTTACTGAAAGCAGCTAATGAGTATTTCGCCAAGGAACAATACCACACGGCAGCTCAATACTATCAGGTAGCAGTTGGTTTTCCTGCTGAAGACCCAAAAACAGCCTACCGTTTGGCTCAATGTTACCGGGCAATTTTTAACTATTCTCTGGCTGCACACTACTACCAAAGAAGCATGGAGTTGGATGAAGTCACTTACCCATTGACACCTTTTTATCTAGCTCAAATGCAAAAATCCATGGGGTTTTTTAAAAAAGCTAAAGATGGGTTTGAGTATTTTATTAAAACCAATACCCCCGGCTCATTTATACCAAATGCTGAACAGGACAACTTTATCAGACAGGCCAAAGTTGAGATAGAAGGGTGTGCTTGGGCTATTGATCAATTGGGAAAACTCGGGAGAGACATTGGATTCACAAACTTACCTGAGCCAGTCAATTCAAATAGCAATGATTATGCTGCAGTTACAGCAGTAGACGACCAGGTGGTGACCATCACTTCTGGTAGAAAAGGGGTGAGGGGTGGGCTGGTTGACAATCGCTTTGGGGAGTATTTTACTGATAATTTCAGGTATGTAAATGAAGGAAATCTTTGGACTTCAGAGCATAATTCGGACCATTTTGATCGCACCAATACAAAATTCAGTGATGGAGTAGGCACCTACAATCAGCAAGGAGACAGGTATTATTTTACCAGTTGTTATGAGGGCAGTGCCTTCTGTAAGCTTTATGTAACCTATAAGAAAAAGGGTGTTTGGAAAACTCCGGTGGTGCTCAATCAGCAGGTAAACGCTCCAGGCTACGATAATAAGCACCCTACACTCACTTCTGGAGGGGATACATTAATCTTCGTTTCAAACAGACCGGGAGGCCCAGGTGGCAATGATATATGGTACAGTGTGTCAAAGAATGGTGACAATTGGGAAACCCCCAAGCCGTTGCCCGGAGCAATCAATACGCCATTTAACGAGGCTTCACCTTATTGTTATCAAGGCAACCTTCTTTTCTTCAGCTCAGATGGCCACAAGGGTATGGGTGGAATGGACATTTTTATGGTTAAAGGATATCAAAATGCAGACCATGAAATACAAAACCTGGGGACACCATTTAATTCAGGCTTTGATGATAGCTTCTTTTCACTAGGAGTTAGTAGAGGCTACCTGTCCTCGAATCGTCCCAATGGTCGTGGAAATTTTGATATATATAGTTTTAACCTGCCTCCTGAAAACACTGATTTGAGCCAGTTTTTGGAAGAATCAGCAGAAAGCACACAGCTTAGGTCAAGGATCCGTACCAATGATGGGAGTAGCCTGTATTCTGCTCGCGATGAAGACCAGTTCTACTATGATAATTTAACTGCTGAGGAGCGGGCTAGATTGGATCGAATAATCATCATGAAGCAACAGACCCTGGAAGGGTTAGACTCAAAAATGGTATCCACTGAGGATTATAAATACTACAAAAAACTTGATATATCTGCCAAAGCCACTATTGAAAGATTAGCCCACAAGCAAGCTATGGAGCTAGAAGGTTTGACCTCTGGAGCACAAATGATTACCCAGGAGCGGCTGGACTGGGAATTCTATCAGAATATAAACGATGGAGAGAAGGCTATTATAGATCGTATTATTAATGTCAGGGTAAAGGGTCGCAGAAATGTATTGTCCAGACTGAGCCGAGAGGGACAATTATATACATCCAGTCCAACAAATCAAGAACGGATTCTGAACAAGGTACAGCTAAAATCTATGGATCATCAGTTGGAGTCTTTACGGGAGCAGCACCAGGAAGGCATTGAACAATTTGAACAGAACCAACTAGTACTATCCAAATCATCAGATAACTTATTAAAACCGAAAGCAATCACGGAAATTGCACTAAGTAAATCTGTACAATACCTGAATTTAGTTGAAACCCTGGGTTATTCCCATCAACTTTACTATCAGGAGCTGAGCCCGACCGACCGGAATAATTTACACCAATCAGCAGTTCGTCAATCCATAATGAGCAACGGCCAGTTAACTCCAAAAGAACGCAATGCTGTATTGGTTGAGTTAGGTCTGGAATCGGATCCGATGTATCTCGTTGATCCGCTCAATACATCCCAGTATCAGATGTCTCAAGATATTAAACAGGCACTGGCGGATAATTTATTTACTATGCGGGGTGCCTCAACCGAATATTCATTTATGGAACAGATAACTGTGGAATTGGATGCGCAACAGATAATGCTTCAGGAGCAATTGGATCTACTAATCAAAAAAGAAACCCACACTAGAAACCTTCAAATACAGCTGCAACAAACATTGAAAGCACAGGAATCGGCATCCAGCCTCATACTTGAAACAGACGATTGTAGACCAGTTTTATAGCGAATCCAAAAAGTTACTGCCGTTACTCACTCCAAAAGACTCCTACTACTTCAATACGCTAGACCTGGGTCGGCAAATGCGGCTGGACCGCCTTGCATTATTAGTCAATTCTCAGAATCAGGAGCATATAATGGTATCAGATGATGTAAAAAACTATGTTGCCGGCTTAACACCAACAGATCAGTGGTTTTATCAGCAGTTATCTCAAGAAGAACAAGTAATAATCGATGAACTGGTTGCTCGAGGATGGAGTCCAGAGGTTCCTTATAGCAATGAGCAACAAGAATTCATTGCGGGATTGAGTGTTACTGATAGAGACCGGATAAATAGAATGAAGGAAGTCCGCAGAAAATTCAATCCGGAGGA
>QIMC01000327.1 GCA_003232185.1 Flammeovirgaceae bacterium
TTATTCAATAAACACTTGTACTATTTATATAACATATTTAGACCAAAGGTTAAATATGTTAAAGAGAAAATTCTATTCTACATTCCTGTTTTCTACACCCAAGAAGTCCTTTCTGGCTGGAGTTGGTGATCAGTTAAATCTTGCAGGTAATTACTATATATTCAACACTTCTTCTAGTGAAGAAGAGGCGGATATGCAAGCATTATTTTCAGATTGGGCCGTTATTGGGCAGGATTTAGATGATGCAATAAAAGTACTTGTACCACTAGAAGAAAAAAACAACAAAGAGAAGCAACTAGAGCTTTTTGAATGACAGAAGTTCCTAAAAGAAGCCGGCCGAAGACAAGCCAATAAGAGTAACTGCCGAACTTGAAGAACCAATACGTGAAATTTTAGAAGGTCTACCTCAAGATAAAGCCCAACAATTTGGAATTTGTACCGCTGCATTTTTAGCAATGAGCGGACACGACACCGTCGCGGGCATATTTGGGACTACTACGATTGTTGGGTTAGTTGCTGTCTTTGTGTATGGAAAGAAACTGCAGAGGAAAAGCCATGACGAAAATACTTAAAATAATCACCCTTCATACAAGTACCCCTGAAACCCAATAAACGTATCCCTAATACTCCGGATATCCCCCAATTCAGTTTTAGCATCCGATATAGTGTTGTACTTCAATTCCAACAAATCCGGAAGCTTTTCGTCATCCAATTCACTTACTCCGACGGTCACATACTGGCCCAATACAAAATTTATAAATTCTTGTTGTGCGGGGTTGTAACTGTTCAGATGCACTTTGGCCTCCAGTCGGGGTATCATATTCTTGTGGTACGCCACATAAGCCAACACGTCAAATAAATCGCTGTCCTCGCCGTGGACTACTTTTCTCAAGTCTTCCAATTGGGGTTGAGAATAACCTCTTTCACTGAGTTCCTCCAGCAGCTTTTTCCTGGTGTCGGGCAGACTCCATATTTTACGTAACTGCTCTTCATCCCTGAAAAATAACGGTATATCATCAAATAGACTATTGATAAACTGTTCCGCAGAAATAGGCTTTCCGTCCGGACTCCAGAATGATGTTTTTACCATTGAATCCAACTCCCTTACCTTGTGGTCCGATAATTTAATTCTAATGATCTGCTTGGGTGGATTATCACAGACACAAGGATCGTTTCCACAGACCGGGCAAGCTAAAGGTTCGGACTTATCACAAACACAAGGTAACTGGTGACATTTATAACAAGGTTCGGGCTCGTTTACTTCTCCTTTTTCATCTTCCGGTGGCAGCGGTGGACCGTCCCACACAGGGTCATTGAAGTGTTTGTGGGCTTCCACGAAATCATAAATGGTGAAGTAGTCCTTGTCATCAAATAACCGTGTACCACGGCCTATGATTTGCTTAAACTCCACCATGGAATTTACCGGTCGCAATAGCACTATGTTCCTTATTTCAGGGGCATCTACCCCGGTACTTAATTTCTGTGAGGTAGTAAGTATGGTGGGTATGGTTTTTTCGTTGTCCTGAAAATCACGAAGATGCTGCTCTCCCCGTCCGCCGTCGTCGGCGGTAACCCGGTGGCAATAATTTGAGTTCTTACTGTCTGAATGTTGATTGATCAGGTCCCTGATAGCAGCAGCATGCATTTGGGTGGCACAAAATACCAGGGTCTTTTGATTCTGGTTGATCATCTTCAGCAATAACTTTACCCGGTATTCCTCCCGCTCTTTTATGACGATGATTCTATTAAATTCAGCTTCGGTATAGGCTCTTCCTTCAGCTACTTCACCTGACTCCACCTCATCATCCGCAGTGTAGGTGTATTCATCGATGGTGGTGTCAATCTCTTTTACCTTGAATGGGGTAAGAAATCCATCGTTGATGCCTTCCTTTAATGAGTAGATATACACCGGCTCCCCAAAGTAGGCATAGGTATCTCCATTAATATCCCGCTTCGGGGTGGCGGTTAATCCCAATTGCACTGCCGGACTAAAATAATCCATAATGGCCCGCCAGCTACTCTCATCCTTAGCACCTCCCCGGTGACATTCATCAATGATGATAAAATCAAAATAATCCTCAGGGTATTCACCAAAATAAGGAGAATCATCGGGACCGCTCATAAAAGTCTGGAAGATGGTGAAGAAAATACTGCCGTTCCTGGGGACTTTCCCTTTCTTCCTAATATCTGCCGGATTGATGCGGATCAATGCATCCTCATCAAAGGAGTTGAAGGAATTAAAAGCCTGATCGGCCAATATATTTCGATCTGCCAGGAACAAGATCCGAGGACTTCTTATTCTATCTTTATTGATGTTCCATCTGACATGGAATAATTTCCAGGCAATTTGAAAAGCAATAGAAGTTTTTCCGGTACCGGTAGCCAGGGTTAGTAGGATTCTATTTTTATCATTGACCACTGCCTCAAGTACCTTGGTGACGGCATTTTCCTGATAATAACGTGGCTGCCAGCTGCCTCCACGATCTTCAAATGGAATGGACAACAATTTATCACGCAATTCATTTTCCTGGGCAAAGGTCATGGCCCATAGTTCATCCGGGGATGGATAGTGGTCTATATCACCTTCTTGACCATTGTCCATGTCAATGCCGTAGATCTTCAGGCCATTGGTGGCATAGGTGTAACGGATTTGTAAGCGTTGCGCATAGTCTTTGGCTTGATCTACACCATCGGTATAGTATAGATCTCTGGCTTTGGCTTCTACAATTCCAATTCTGCGGTTTTTGTACTCCAATACGTAATCTGCAAAAAGTGGAGTTGTGCGTCTTTTTTGACCAATTAAACGTCCTTTTGTAATGGGAAACTCCAAACGTAAACGACTACCTTCCACAACCCCCCAACCTGCCTCATGTAAAGCAGGTTCGATTAAATCGTGTTTGGTTTGGGCTTCGTTCATGCAGGGATGGGTTTGGAGGTTAATTCTCCGGTAAAGGCTTTTTGGAGGATGGATTTTTTGAGTTCTTCAAGATGTTGAATTTTTAGATTGTATTTTTGAACTAGCTGCCGACTTTTGACCGTCAATTCATCCAATTCTTTTATTATTTCATTTTGAATTGCCACTGATGGCAGTGAAAATGAATATTTGAATAGATGTTTGCGGTTTACTTTGGGCATACCTGCCCTTGCTGAACCTTTTATAGCGTAGTCAGTAAAATCTTTTGAAATCAATAAGAAATACAGAAAATCTCTAATGATTTCTTCATCATTTGGTGTCAATGGATACATATCTGCACTACAAAGACCATTAAAAGTTGGTCTTGAAACTTTTACAAGATATGGTCGAATTTTATTGTAAAGAACCATCTTAGAATCAAATACAAACTTCCCTGACTTTAGCCCTTCCTCTTTTGCTGTTTTTAAATCAACAAGCTCTCCTGTTTCAGCAACAATATTTCCACCACCCACATGCATCAAATTTTGGTATTTTTTTTCCTCTGGATTAATAAGTTTTGAAGTTATAGCACATACTTCATCCATTTGCTTCTCCTCCCATCCCTCTCCTGTTTGACAAAACACCTCGTTCAGTTCACTTTGAAACAACTCCCTGGCATTTTCCAAATTCCGCTCCACATTGGCCCTGGCCTGATCAATGGCGGCAAAGGCTCGGTCCAGAATGGCTACGATTTGTTGTTGTTCGGAGAGTGGGGGGATTGGGATGATTCGGTTCTCCATAGAGCCTTTTCCTACATGAATCATAGTTGTCCCGGTTCCATGTGCAGACCTAATTTGCTCTTTATCCCATTCAAATAAATGAAACAAGTAGTCTCTCGTAATTAATTGAAAATCGGGTAGAATTTTCCATATATGATAATGGTAGATAACTTTTTCTCCTTCCCATATTCTTGGACCAAATGAAGCAGACCACGCATAAATAAGGTCACCATTGTTACAATATTTATCTTCATCAAGATCCAAATCTGAATAATACCATTGATTATTTGTGAATAGGTTGCCTACACGAAGGACTGGATATTTCCCTTCTGAAAGCAATTCTGGCTTTTTATAAGCTCTTCCGTTTATCAAACGGCACACTTCACTCATTTTCTTCGATTCCCACCCTTCTTTCATATCAATTCTTTAATCGATTGAAGAATTTCATTGGTCTCTTTATCCAATTGCTCCATTTCAACAAGTATTTCTTGCGGACTTCTTAATGGTGCCTCCTCCGGGGTATTGGGATTCTTCACACTGAGATCGAAGTTCTCGGGATTAATGTCCGCGATTTTAAACATCCAGGATTGCTCGGTCTCCGGTTTGGTTTTTTGCAGCTGTACAAACTCATCCATATCCCCATCGTTCAATGGATTGGTTTTACCCATATTACGCCCCGGATCTAACTGGTAAAACCAGATATTTCTGGTGGGTTCCCCTTTTTGAAAGAACAATACCACCGTCTTTACTCCTGCCCCTAAGAAGGTACCCCCGGGCATATCCAGCACGGTGTGGAGGTTACAACTTTCCAACAAATACTTTCTAAGGCTAACCGCCGCATTGTCGGTATTACTCAAGAAGGTATTCTTTATTACTATAGCAGCGCGACCCCCTGCTTTCAGGGACTTAATAAAATGTTGTAAAAAGAGAAAAGCAGTTTCCCCGGTTTTAATATCAAAATTCTGCTGTACCTCTTTCCGTTCTTTACCCCCAAAAGGAGGATTGGCCAGGATCACCTGGTAGCGGTCCTTCTCCTGAATGTCCCGGATGCTTTCTCCCAGGGTATTGGTATGAACAATATTGGGCGCCTCGATGCCATGAAGTATCATATTCATAATACCAATCACATAAGCCAGGTTCTT
>QIMC01000252.1 GCA_003232185.1 Flammeovirgaceae bacterium
TTCTGCGGATTTTATGGCATTATTTACCTGATCTTGCACCCTCTCAATCTTCACCTTCTCTTCTTTCAAAAAACTTAAATTGGCAGCAGTATCCGCCGTAATATCGATTGGTTGATAATTTCTCATCCAGTTCATCATTCCTTCGTGGGCCTGATCCAGGTTGGTAATGACCAGATTATTGAGTATCACCTGGTCGTTTGCATTTGACTGGTCGGATGATATTAGTGTCTGATTTTTAGCTTCCAACTGCTCTTTCAATGAAACCAGGGTGGCCATTAATGGCATCACCTGGTCATGGATTTCCAGCACTCTTGCTTCCAAATTTTTTACTTGTTGCTGTTCCGGACTTAACTCAACTTCATCATATCCTTGTTCCTGGGTTGAAGGTGAGCAGGAAAACATCCACAAAACATATATCAATGAAAATAATGAGTACTTATTCATCAGAGGAGAATTTAATTGTCCCTAAAATTAAAAACTATATTGTATGTTTATAGCTAGTTACTAGCAATAATTCCTGAAGCATTAGTTTGAAGATTATTTTTAGATTTCTTATCGGGCTAAGCCTAATTGTCTTTGCCAGTATTTTCATCTCTCCACAGACACTATGGATATCAGGCATCTTTTCGTTGATGATTCCACTGGTCTTGGTGGTTAATGTCATACTATTTATATACCTGACTTCAAGAGGATCAAAGTACTTCGTTTACCCTTTAGCTATTTGCATTGTTGGTTTTATGTTTCTCAGCAGAACAGTAGCGCTTCACAGTGCGATCAAAGCTGATAATGTGCTGGGTGTATTAAGCTATAACGTCAGGGTCTTCAATGTTTATAGTCATCTAAATACTGATTTTGTCTCCTCCCGGGAAACCATCGATTGGGTGGTAAGTCAGGATGCTGACATTAAATGTTTACAGGAGTTCTATGTAAAGCAAGATTCTGAAATATTCAGCACCATTAAAGCCCTAAGCAAAGAGCATCCATATTATCATTTTGAACCTACGGTAACCAATAGCCAGGGAGCTCAATTTGGAATGGCCATTTTCAGCAAATATCCCATTGTCCATCGTGGATCTTTACAGGTAAAAAAGAGCCGACACAATAGTATACTATATGCAGATATAGTAAAGGGTGAAGATACTGTGAGGATATATAATGTCCATTTACAATCGATGAGTATAGATGAAAAGGAACTCACCAATTCGAATAGTGAGACCTTTTCCAAAAATCTAAAACAACTGCTCTCTCAGCTTAAGCATGGGTTTATCCGTAGAGCAGCGCAAATAGATAATCTTTGTGAACACCTGGAGCGATCACCCTATCCGGTGATACTTACCGGTGATTTAAACGATATGCCATATAGCTATTCCTACCAAAAATTAAAAAAGCACCTATACAGCTCCTTTGAAAATGGAGGCAGGGGCTTCGGATTTACTTTTAATGGGAACCTGTTTTTTTTGAGGATTGACAATCAGTTTTATAGTGAAGGAATTACCCTAAGTGGGTTTAAAACCCATAATAAGGTAAAACATACCGATCACTTTCCTATTTCAGCTGAATATTCATTGGAATGACTAAATTGCGCCCCGAAGCAGGGCCATTCCAGCTATAAAAAGAAACCAGCGGTATAATGTACACTATTAACTTCTTATCCCGATCCTGATTTGGTAGGAGCCAAATATTCTAAATGAGTGATTTCAATAAGTTTGCCTTAAACGAACAGATTGTTCATAGTCTTCAGGCCATGGGTTTTGACAAACCCACGCCTATTCAAGAACAAACTATCCCGATAATACTGGACCATCATGACATTATCGGATGTGCACAAACGGGAACGGGCAAGACCGCTGCCTATCTGTTACCGGTGATCCAACACATTGTGGATAGCTCACCACAACACATCAACACCTTGATCATTGCTCCAACCAGAGAGTTGGCACTACAAATTGACCAACAACTGGAAGGTTTTGCCTATTTTACCCCAGTTAGCTCCCTCGCAATATACGGTGGGCGGGACGGTGCATCCTTTGAGCGAGAGAAGAAGGCACTTACCAAAGGGGCTGATATAATCATTGCTACGCCTGGAAAATTCATCCAGCACTTAAATCTCGGATATGTAGATCTATCGCAATTACGTCATTTTATACTGGACGAGGCAGATAGAATGCTGGATATGGGATTTTTTGAAGACATCATCAGGATTGCCAATATGTTGCCTAAAGAGCGACAAACGTTATTGTTTTCGGCAACCATGCCCCATAAGATCAGGTCAATGGCTAACAAGTTATTGAAAGATCCAAAGCAGATAAACATAGCCCTTTCTAAACCCGCAGAAGGGGTCTTCCAGGCTGCATTTTTTACTTTCAATAATCAAAAGGTCCCTTTGATTGAGCACCTGTTAATGGCAAAAAATATCACCAGTGCTATCATTTTCTGCGCTACCAAAAAAAGCGTAAAAGAAATTGAGCAGGCATTAAAAGGTATAGAACTTATAGTAAGGAGTATACATTCAGATCTCGATCAGTCAGAAAGAGAGAAAGTGCTTTTAAGCTTTCGAAATAAACAAACCCAGGTTCTGGTGGCTACCGATATAGTTGCCAGAGGAATTGATATTGAGGATATTGAAATGATCATCAATTACGATGTGCCACGAGATGCCGAGGACTACGTACACCGGGTTGGTCGTACCGCCAGGGCAGATTCCACCGGTATCGCCTTCACCCTGATTAATGATGATGATCGATATAAGTTCAGAAACATAGAAAAACTTGTG
The DNA here is from genome assembly GCA_003232185.1 of Flammeovirgaceae bacterium. GTDB lineage: Bacteria > Bacteroidota > Bacteroidia > Cytophagales > Cyclobacteriaceae > SZUA-3. The sequence goes on from QIMC01000252.1 coordinate 2,774, forward strand.
GAGCGAACCATTAGTAAAGGTCAACTTCCTGAACACCTTGGCCCAGGGCCAGACCCTAATGCACCACCAAAGCTTTCTGGAAACAGGCGCAGACCTGGAGGTGAATATAGGGGAAATAGAGGGGGAAAATCTTTTAAAAAGCGGCGTTAGCCGGGCCGTAGCATTCCCACATATCAAAGTGACCCCGGTTCCGATAGCCATCGGGATCGTTCCTAGTCAGGAGATGCTTAGGAACTTAAACGCTCAAAAGATATCTTTGTCCAACACAAATCTAAATTTAGATATTATGAAAAATATGTCCATAAAATTGGTTCTTGTTTTATATGCTTTACCCCTCCTTTCTTTAGCGCAAAGCACCCAATATCCGTTGTCGCAACATCCTGATTCCGACAACTGGATCCACTTATTTAATGACAACCTTTCTAATGCAATCTATCCTGATGGCATCTGGTCATTTGAAAATGGAGAATTCACTGCTACTGAAGATGAGTTTATTTGGACTGAGAAAAACTACGACAACTTTGTGTTGGATCTGGAGTTTAGAAATGATGAAGGAACCAACAGTGGCGTGGTAGTTTACTGCTCTAACCTTGATGATTGGATCCCCAATTCCATAGAAATACAAATTGCCGACGACCACCATGAGAAATGGGCAAATAGCCCTAAGAGCTGGCAATGTGGAGCGATTTTCGGAAGGAAACCGGCAACGAAATCTGTGGTAAAAAAGCCAGGAAAATGGAACAAGTATACAATCACCTGTATCGACAATATGATTTACGTATTACTCAATGGTGAGCAAGTTAATCAAATCGATTTAACAGAGTTTACTGACGCCAAGATTAACCCGGATGGAAGTGAAGCCCCATCATGGCTATCCAATGCCCCCGCATCGCTGCCTACCAATGGGAAAATTGGCTTCCAGGGAAAGCATGCCGGAGCGCCGATCTATTTTAGAAATATTAGGATTGAAGAAATCGAATAATACATTTACTATTCCAATTAGAACGGCAAGTCATCGTCAGAATTATCGTCGGCATCTAACCAGGCCGGCTCCTGGGAGCTTCCCGGATCTCCATCTTGCATTTCTTCAGTTGGACCGGCAGCAGGGTCGATTCTCCAGGCTTGTAAACTGTTAAAGTACTTAACTTCGCCCTGAGGGTCAGTCCATTTTCTGCCTTTAAGGTTAAAATGAACGTCTACTTCCTGATCAACTTTAAGATTATCAATTAGGTCGCACTTATCTTGTATTAACTCGAATTTGATAAATTCAGGATACTGGGGATTGTCGGCATATTCCACAATCCTGTTACTTGTACTGTGTCTTTCAATTCCAGTATTTTTCCCTTTATATTCATAATCTATTTATTAGAACACCTATATTTAATCTCAAAATTAATCGATCCTCGTAACAATAAAAAATATATGTCCCTGATCCAGGTGAAAAGAACCAGAGCACAGGAAAGCCGGTCAGCTATTGAACGACTTTATATTGTGATGAGGCATTTATTCATACGGGGTTATTATAAACCATTTGGGGTTTCTGGCACTTCCATTAGGGAAGCTCTTTTGGTCTTAAGTCCTGAAATTTACGGAAGCATCAATGATGCTCATAAGGTGGAGCTGGACGGTTTACTTTATGTAATGGAGCGCCTGCCTAAAGGCATTGAAGAGTGTCGTTTTATCAAGTTAACCTCAGAGGAAGGATATGGAAGGTCTAGCTTTGAGGTGATTATTCCAGCCAAAAGAAGAAGAAACTGCTATCGTATAGACGAAGAACAAATGTTCATTGAGATTACCCGCGGTCGTTCTGAAATCTACGATCTGCTTACACACCTTACCTTCCTTTATTTAGAAGCTGAAAAAATTAAGAACATGGCCCTGGATGAAAAAGGCGAAATGACCAGGGAGTGGGCCAAAATGGAGGAAGTGGTTGAAGGTGGGGTATCAATAACCAACAAGAACCGAGAGTTGGCATTTAGTTACCTCAGCACCATCCTTGGGAGGACCTTCCAGGAAACGGAAAACATTTATGACCGATTTGAGCAAGACAGCAGTCATAATGGCCTGTTTCACGTGGTTTATTGGCTTGGCAAACTTGCCTTACAAGAAGCCGAGCAAGACAAAGACCGTAGCATCAGTTTTACCGCAACCTTACGTGAACGGATAGGCCATCATATCTACGGTGATCGCTGGGCACAACAGATAAAAGAGTATTTGTGGAACAACGACCTGGCAAGTCGCCCTTTACATATTATAAGTGCCAATCTGCATAGTGTACTTAACAGTATTTTTGCTTACCCAGCATTGAAAAAGACATTCGGTAACTGGAAGAGTATTGAGCACACTGCCCTGGAACTTAGTAAAGTTGAAAATGCCTCCCTCAATCAGGAAATAAAAACATACGCCGCAGCTCACGGTGTTAAATTTCTTGAAGATCCTTCCGGAACCAATATCACTGTCCAAATAATTGACTTGTCCAAAGTTGATCTAGACCAACTATCGGAGGAACTGACGGTAAACAAGGAATACATCTCCAGGGAAAAACCCCTTATTCTGGTTATGGACTACGCCTTCGGAGAGCAGGCCTATGAAATAATGGACGAACTACTCCGACCAATCGAAACTGGCAATAAATCAATTCCTATGTCCATTCATTCCATTACAATTATGGGAAAGGCTGGTATTCTAGAGGGTAATAAAGGTGATATCATGATCCCCAATGCACACATTTATGAAGGTACAGCTGATAACTATCCAATTGAAAACAAGCTCAAAGCAGAGGATTTTCAGAACTTAGATCTCCAGGTTTTCGAAGGCCCCATGATAACTGTTCTTGGTACTTCCCTGCAAAACAGAAACATTCTTAATTATTTTAAGAACAGTAGTTGGGGCTGTATTGGTCTTGAAATGGAAGGTGCACATTTTCAGAAAGCCATTCAGGCTGCCGCTCAAATCCGCAACAATATAAAAAAAGATGTAACCCTTCGATACGCTTATTACGCTTCGGACAACCCTTTGATCTCCGGATCCACTTTAGCCTCCGGAAGCCTGGGACCAGCGGGCGTCAAACCCACCTACCTGATCACCTTGAAGATATTGAGTCAGATACTTGGGAACATTTGAACAAAACCCCTATCACCCTATCACCCTATCACCCTATCACC
>QIMC01000237.1 GCA_003232185.1 Flammeovirgaceae bacterium
GAGATCTAATTATCCCAGTCTTTGTATTTAAATTTTTGTCCTCCTACAGACGCTTCGGCCATAAGTCCTCCTTTGATAGAGATAAATACCGCCACACCATCGTTGTAAGCCGCGGCAGCAGCAGAGCCTTGTTTAAGAGCTACTGCAGAGACCTGGGCACCCAATTTCGTTTTTCCTTCCTTGAAATTATCAAAGGCCCTCTGGTCCTGAAAGAATATAACTTCCATAAAAGATTGACCCCCTAGTTGAAAGCCAATAGTAGCCTGGGTCATCGAAGCTTTGCCATAATGAGAGCCACCCTTAAAAATGACTCCATTTCCATGCGCACCACCGATACCGATCCCACCTTTTCCAATGCTGGGAAAAATTACATATCCGAATGATTTTGAGAAAAAGGAGCCAATCTCAGCATCTTGTTCAATAAAATAAGCCTTGGTCTCTTTAGCCTTGGCAATTTCTCCTTTCTCTTTATTATTTTGACTTATTGCACCTACATAAAGGAATGAGCAAAAAATGAGCAAGCCAGCAGATTTAAAAAATAGTGTTCTCATTATATCCAGTAATTTAAACTAATGGTTAAAATTCAATTGTGTCTTGGTGTTTGGTCGCCAAAAATACATTTATTATATGATTCATGCAAACAATCTCAAAAGGGTCGTTTGCTGATATAGGGGCACTACAGGCTTATTTTGTTTTGTTTTGCAAGAATAAATTAACTAGATTTCGAATGTATTTTTCTCCTTTTACAGAATACCAGAGAATTATAAAGCGTATTAATTATACAAAGAAAGATTATGAAATATGTATTAATTGTGGTTAACCTACTGTTTTTGATGGCTGGTTGTACTCAACAGGGATCTGATAATACGGAAGCCAGTATTGCCGTAGTTGAACAGTATTTGGAGTCGGTTGATAACAACGACTATGACTTGATGGAATCCCTGCTTGCCGATGATTATTTGGGTTTGGGACCCTCCCTTGACGATAGCACTAATAAGGAAATGGCTTTGGCAAGTTGGAAATGGAACACTGAAAACTTATACGAAGAAGTACTATATGAGCGAACCAAAACCTTGGCTACCACCGTTGAGGAAGGGCCACAGGCAGGTGATTGGGCTTACAACTGGGCTTATGTTACCATCAAGTATAAAGATGGTAGTGGTCCGGTGAACCTAATGGTGAATGCAATATATAAAATCGAAAACGGACAAATTATCAGGAGCAGAACCTTCTACAATGAAGCGGATATATACGAACAACTGGGGTATCGGGTATTCCCTCCACTCAAGGTGCCAGAATCTGAATAATTTTATCTAAACAGACTATTGAAGAAATGAAAAATATAATAAAAGTATTTGTAGCACTGTTTCTAGTGAGTGCAGCCTCCGAATTGTCAGCTCAGTCTAATATAGCTGCACCTTTAGGTATGTACATTTTCCCCACCAATGGACAGGATCAGGAAACTCAGGACAAAGACGAATATGACTGTTATAAATGGGCAGTACAGCAATCCGGAGTTGATCCGATTAACCCTCCGGAGGTACAAGCTGATCCAAACGCAGGAGATGGTGCAATAGTTGGAACCGCTGCCAGGGGTGCAGCAGCAGGAGCTGCTATAGGTGCCATTAGCGGTGATACCGGCAAGGGTGCTGCAATTGGTGCGGTTGCAGGAGCTTTTGGAGGAGCTCGTCGCAGGGGGGCGGCCCAGGCAGGTGCTGAACAACAGGCCCAGCAACAAGAAGCGGCCATGATCGACAGTTTTAAAAAGGCATTTGCAGTCTGTCTTGAAGGCAAGGGTTATTCCGTTAAGTAGTTGTATTTCAAAATAGCTTTTGACACCTAGTCAGGACAAATGGGCTGCATTAGTGCAAGCTCCAGCGGGCCTTGGTACACACGCGAGTACTTTCTCCATGGTAATTCTGGTCTGTTTTAGTATGATATGATTGATACTAGGGCGGTACTTCTTTATTTATTTTTATCGGGCCTTAGTATACAATTCTCATGGGCACAGGATAAGAAAAAAAACCCAGGTAATGATCTAATTTTATATAATATAGATTCGATACGCAGCGCAAAGCTGGAATTTGGTCGCTCAATATTCACGCCTTTTATTGTACCATCGTACTCACCTGAACTTGAGTTTCTAGTATCAGCAGGGGGCCTTTATTCATTTAAATCTCAAAAAGAAGACCTTTTGCTGGATCGCTCTACTTTGCCATTTGCCGTTGGATACAGCAGTAATGGATCCCTTCAGGTCACTGCAAAATTAACATTTTACGGGAAGCAGGACAAAATCCGCGCTATAGGAGAATTCTGGTTGAAAGACATGCCGGATAACTATTGGGGAGTAGGTTATGCAAATGGAATAAGTAGAGAAATTTCTGATTCAACTACATCCTATCAACGGCAATGGTGGAAATTCTATTACAAATTGGTGCGTCGACTAGGAAAGTATACTTACGCGGGCCCGATTATGGATCTTAGTGGAACAAAAGCCAGCGATTTGAATCCTTTGATGGAAAACGACCCTGAGATAATGGAATTTGGACCAGATATTAGAAATTCAGGACTGGGCTTTGCCATTCAATACGATAGCAGAGATTTGATAGTAAATGCTTACCATGGTTGGTATCTCGATTTGAGTACTATATTTTATGGTGAATTTTTGGGTGGAGAGCAGACTTTTCAATCTGTTGAAATAGACTATCGACAGTATAAAAATATGGGTAAAGAGCGTCGTACCTTAGCTTGGCAGATAAAATCCAGATTTACTTTTGGAGAAGTACCTTGGTCAGACCTGTCTCAGTTGGGTACACCGTTTGATCTTCGCGGCTATCGATGGGGAAGGTTTAGAGATCAGGCTATGTTGTTTGGACTATTGGAGTATAGACATATGTTCAATAGAAAGCGGCCAAATAAAAAAGGAAGCTTAAAAAGTAAGTCAGGGTTTGCTGCATGGATTGGAACTGGCTCAGTAGGAACGGGAATTGGTGAGTTACATTGGCTCCCCAATTATGGTGTAGGATATCGCTTTGAGACACAAACCAGAATGAATGTCCGAGTGGACTATGGTTTTGGCAGGGATTCCAACGCAATCTATGTTACCTTCAATGAAGCGTTTTGATGGGATTTGTTTTTCCGACGATTATACTATATTAGCTATCACAAATCAAGTATATTGACTCACACAAGAAGTGCGATATTTTGTATCTTCTTGATTTAGATTTGGCTCGATGTATCTCAATGAAAAAATAGCAGACCTTAAACTGGCCCGAGTTTTCTATTGGTTGGGGATCTTGGCTTTAATTGTATTTTTTCTAGACCATTTTAAGACTTTTTTACAGCCATTCGTCATGGCGGTATTATTTTGGTTTTTGATTAATGACTTTAGTAGAGTTATCGGGAAGTTGAGGTACAAGGATTATACCTTGCCACGTTGGTTAAGGATATTAATCGCATTTATCATCGTCCTTACCATAATCTTCGTCTCCGTAGAGCTTTTAAGCAAAAATCTGGAGTTAATACTTGAGAAAGTACCAGAATACAAAAGTAAATTTAATTCGTTAATATCCCAGTTGGGGGCCTCAACCGGAATTGAAAACATCACCGAGCGAATTCAACAAAGGTTGGTATCTGTCGATTTCCAAGCCTTTCTTACGGGTATTATAAAAGTGCTGACATCATTTATCGGACATTTTTTCATTATCCTGATTTACGTAGCCTTCCTGTTGATTGAGAGCGTGATTTTTACACAGAAGATGGAAAAAATTTTCAATGTCCCGGAACGATACCAGGAATTAAAAGAGTTGTCTGGTAAAATGGCTGCTTCTGTCCATGGTTATTTGTCAATTAAAAGTCTGACTAGCTTGCTAACTGGAACATTGAGTTATGTGGTGTTGTTGCTCTTCAAGGTGGACTTCCCAGAGATGTGGGCCTTCCTCATATTCTTTTTGAATTTCATTCCCTACATTGGATCATTGATAGCAACCTTGCTGCCGGCAATTTTTGCCATGTTCCAGTTTAATTCATATATCTCTTTCGTTTGGGTATTTTTGGGTATTGAGGTGTGGCTAACTATATAGAGCCCAAGGTAATGGGCCGCAGACTCAACCTTAGCCCATTGGTAGTCATACTTAGTCTATCATTTTGGGGTATGACCTGGGGAGTATTAGGAATGTTCCTGGCAGTTCCAATCACTTCAATTATTCTTATCATTCTATCTCATTTTCCCAGCACCCACAATGTAGCTTTGTTATTTTCTGAAAAGGGTGATATTGACAGGCCTGAAGAAGTTGGCGATATAAAAATTTCCCTGGAAACAAAGTTGGAACCTAATCCTGACGGAGGCTTGGCTAATTCATAATATGGTTAGAAGACTTGGACTCTGGTGGCAATGGAATTGTGATAACCTGCTAATTAGTTAAACCCGATTTAAATGGCAAACTCATGATACTGACGAATAGACTATTACTTTGCTCCTTGTTTTTGATATTCGTCTGTTATCCAACCATTGCTCAGGTTCAATGGAAAGATGGTGCATTTAATACCCGAACCGGTCAACAAATTTCAGAGGATCAGTGGCAAGAATTGCTTCCCCAAGAGTTTGATCTATTCCAAAATGATGAGATTCTTGAGATCGTTCTGGAAAGCGATTTTAAACAGTTCATTCGAGACAAAAATAAAGACCAGTATCAGGAGGCCCTGCTTCATTTTCCCCTGGTCCGCATTAAACCCCGCGGAGAATTTCGCAAGAAGTACTGCTCGGTTCCTCCAATCAAATTGAATTTCAAGCACACTAAAATCTATGTTAACAGCATTCAACAACTTGAAAAAATGAAGATGGTTTCTGAATGTAAAAACCAATCAAATTATGAGGAGTATGTGTTGAGGGAGTATCTCATTTATAAATTATACAATCTTTTTTCAGACTTAAGTTTTAAAGTAAAACTGCTGCATTTAACCACTATTGATACCGGCAGTAAAAAAAGTAAGACCAATAGCAGTTTTTCCTTTCTGATTGAAGAAGCTGATGATTTGGCTAAACGTTTTGATATGCAATATCTTAAGGTGGAAACCGCCTCATATAAGAATATAGTTGAGACAAATATGATCATGATAGCAGTATTCCACTATATGATCGGAAATACTGACTGGTCCATTGCCGGTGCGCATAACTTCAAATTAATGAAAGAAAAAGACCCTTTACAGGACAAAGCGTTGGCTGTACCATACGATTTCGATTATTCCGGTTTGGTAAACGCACCTTATGCGGTGCCACCTGAAAATTTTGGAATTACCGATGTCCGCACAAGGTTATTCAGGTGTCCATGTTACTCAAAGGAAAGTTTTGACAAAGCTTTGGATTTATTCATTAGTAAAAAATCTCAGGTGATGGGGACTATTGCCGGTTTCCCCTACTTGTCTGAGTCTGCCAAAAAGGACATAACCAATTTTATC
>QIMC01000112.1 GCA_003232185.1 Flammeovirgaceae bacterium
TAGGGGAAGAAATTCATTATCCTGAATACCCGAATGCACCAAAACTTCCCCAAAATGCCAATGACTTAAATGTACGGTTCAACCCTGACAACCAAACGCTGGAAATGCTTTCCGGACACTCTCAGTTTGGGCATACCTTTGATCAATGGGGACAGCATTTCTTAACCAACAATTCCAGGCACTTATTTCATGAGGTAATGGATGCTCAATACCTTATGCGAAATCAGAACTTAGTGGTTCCCGCAGATCGACATTATGTACCTGACTATGGAATTGGATTTGATATATTTCCTATTACCCAGAACCCGGAACATCAGCTGTTGACAGATGTGGGAGCCATCACATCTTCTTGCGGAGTGACCTGGTATTTGGGAGACTTATTCCCTGAATCCTATCAAAATGTCACGTTTATCGCTGAACCTTCCCACAACCTGGTCCATACCGACAATGTTTATGACAAAGGAGCGACATTTGCCTCAAAACGACATTTGGAAAACAGGGAATTTTTGGCTTCCACTGATGGATGGTTCAGACCGGTGAATTTTTACATTGGCCCTGACGGCTCGATGTACCTGCTGGATTATCATCGCAAAATCATCGAACATCCTGAATGGATATCCAAGGAAGTGCTTAATTCAGGCGATTTGTATGCAGGTACGGATAAAGGTCGAATATTTAGAATATCACCAATAGGTACACCTCAAATATCATTGGATGAAAGCATCACCCTGGGCGACGACAATGAGGGTGCACTCATAGAAAAATTGCAACATCCGAACATCTGGTGGCGCCGACACGCCCAGCGTTTGCTGGTTGACCGTCAAAATACTCAAGCAGTTCCCAAATTAAAAAAATTTATTAACACTACCACCTCAGCCCTGGGTATGGTACATGGATTGTGGTCGTTGGATGGACTACAGGAATTTGATAAGGATCTTATCCTAATGGCTTTGAGTCATCCAGCACCAGGAGTAAGGGAAAATGCCATAAAAATTGCTGAAAAGCACAAGGAGGAATTTGCAGGGTTAATATCCAGTCTGGTAGCCATGAAAAATGACCCCGATCCAAAGGTCAGATTTCAGTTATTGTGCACACTGGGATACTTTGATTCTGAACAGGCCCAGGGAGCCAGTAAAGATCTATTGTTCCATGATATTGAGGATACCTGGGTACAGATAGCCGCTTTGTCGGCCACTTCATTGGATGCATTGGGCCTTTTTAAAGAAGCCTCTAAAGTATTGGGGTCGCACGAAAGTAGGGGCAGGAAAATGTTCTTTAGCAATCTTACCCAGACCATAGCCAAGGAGGGTAAAGCCGGTTCAATTCGACAGGTTATCCAAACAATTGTACATAACAATTCAAAAGAAAGCAGCTGGTGGCAGGCGGTCTCATTAAAAGGGTTGTCTCAGGTGGGCGCTATTGATCTTTCTCTTAATGCATCAACTCTTTGGTCTCTTGCAGGTTTTTTTTCTGAAAACACGGACACCGAATTGAGATCAGGAAGCCTGGAACTCCTCCACGCCATAGGTTATTTTGAGCAACCCCAGCAACTTTCAACCAGAGCCGCATCGGTAGTGAAGGATGAAAAACTCAGTTCCGAATACCGGGCGGATGCCCTGAAAGTCCTAGGATGGCATGACCCATCTGGAAATCAGGCTATATTCCAAAAAATATTAATATCCAACCAATCATTAGAACTGAAAAAAGCCGCGATTGGGGCGTTGGATAAGATTGAAGGAATAAGTCCATGTGAATTCCTGATCGATAATTGGAAGGAATTAACTCCTCAGACAAGGGACGCGGCCATTAATATATTTAATACCAACCAGCGCAAGCTGCTTCTGATAGAGGCAGTGAAGCATGCTCAAATCCAGGCCTCTACCCTGGGCTGGCCCAGAACTGTAGGCTTACTCAATAGCAACAATGATGAGGTTAGAGATAAAGCCAGGTCGGTCCTGCAAGGAAATGAATCAGCATCAGACTCGATTTGGGTAGAATATCAGAATGTTCTGGCTATGGAAGGAACAGCAGAGTTGGGGGCTGGCATTTTCAAGCTATCCTGCGCCTCCTGTCATCAGATTAGCGGCCAAAATGGAGTTCCGTTTGGACCTGATCTTTCAGCGATTCGGAATCGGGATAAAGCAGGTATTATGGTGGACATTTTAAAACCAAATAAATCAATTGCTGATGGCTATGAATTATGGACCATCACCGATAAAAATGGCAATTCCTATTCCGGGATGATCGCTCAGGAAAGTGTAAATTCGCTTACTTTAAGCAATGCAATTGGAAAGGAGACAGTGATTATACGGTCAGACATTGAAAGTATATCTGCTTCTGAAATTTCGGCTATGCCGGAAATGTTATATCAACAGATTGACAAGCAGGAGATGGCAGATTTGCTAAAGTATTTAAAGACAGCTAATTAATCTAAAGAAAATTAAGATGTTAAAATTACCGGTTACCAACGTTTTTGTTTTGATCTTGTTTTGTGTGGTCCTTAATTCAGGCTCTGATGCTTTTGCCCAGTCAGTGAAAGCGTTTGAGTGGCCGGAAGGAAAACAGGTAGCTTTAAGTTTGAGTTTTGATGATGCACGCTTGAGCCAGATCGACACTGGCACTGAGTTATTCGATAAGTATGGAGCGAAAGCAACTTTTTATGTAGTTCCGGAAAGAATGCAGCTCCGCCTGAATGGTTGGAAACAGGCAGTCAAAAACGGACATGAAATAGGGAACCATACGCTGTACCATCCATGTACAGCGAACTTTTCCTGGGCCAGAGACCATGCGCTTGAAGATTATACTTTGGAGGATATGCGGAATGAACTAACCAGTACCAACCAAATGGTTGAAGAAATGTTGGGGGTGGTGCCGGTTTCCTATGCATTTACCTGTGGTCAAACATTTGTTGGGCGTGGTGTAAATACCAAAAGCTACGTACCGCTGATAGCCGAAATGTTTGAGTCAGGCAGAGGATGGTTAGACGAAGGTGCCAATGCCCCCGGATATTTGGATATGGCGCAATTGTTGGGTATGGAAATGGACGGCAAAGATTTCGATCAAATAAAGCCTTTATTAGAAGATGCCAGAAAAAACAATGATTGGGTAGTTCTTGCCGGTCATGAGATTGGAACGGATGGAACGCAAACCACCAGAACCACTATGCTGAAAGAACTGATTGAATACGCACAAGACCCTGAAAATAACATTTGGCTGGCAACAGTGGGTGAAATCGCTTCGTATGTCAAGAATTCAGGATATTCACTTTCGGATGCAGCATTTATTCAAAACAAGAAGAACCTTCAAGAAGCGCTCACCTTTTACGCATCATTCGACGGAACCTACGATGCGGACTTCGCCAAAGGCAACAGTAAGATCTATACAGCACCGGCTTATGACAAACTTGAGGAAGCAAAACCAGGAATGCACAGTGATAATATAGCTATCGCTGAAAGAAAGGGAAAATTCAATGATGCAATTGATTTCCAGAAAAAGGCACAGCCGGTGCTCTATTACTTAAGTGAGCAAAATGTGGCTTATAACGATGAAGACTGGAGCGGGACCATCTCCTTATGGCTCAGCCTGAATCCTGAACAGGACCTGGAGCCCGGATATACAGACCCAATCCAAATTACTGATGTTGGGTACAACGATGCCGCATTGTGGGTAGATTTTACTGATAAAAATCCCAGAGATTTCCGCATGGGCATCTTTGGCGACCTGAAAGTGTGGAACCCTAAAAATATCAGCCCTGATGACAATCCTGATTTCAACAATAGGCTAGTTAAGGCTGAAGATGGACATTTTGGCAGCGATAAATGGATCCATGTAGTAGTTAGCTATGCAAATCTGAACACCGGCCATGGCAGGGCTGATTTCTATGTAAATGGAGAATTGCAGGGTTCAAATGGACACATACCTGAGCCATTTACCTGGGATTTATCTAAATCGAAAATATTTATTGGGTTGAATTTCGTTGGACTAATGGATGAAGTGGCCTTGTTTGATAAAGCGCTTAATGCAGAAGAGGTGTCATTTCTATATCAGTTGCACAATGGAGT
>QIMC01000349.1 GCA_003232185.1 Flammeovirgaceae bacterium
AAACTGCAAAGAGCAATATTAACTCTACCAGACAAACAAAGGTTGGTATTTAATATGAAGTATTTTGATGATATGAAATATGACGAGATCGCAGAGATAACCGGTACCAGCGTAGGTGCGCTAAAGGCAAGTTATCACCATGCGGTAAAGAAAATTGAGGAGTTTATCAATCAAGGTTAAACCATTAGCAATTATTAATGTCTAAAGCCTTTGAGGCTATTACGCAGATGAAAAAACATCGTTTAGAAGATATAACAAAACACCAGGTATTCACTGACCCTCCTGAAGGTTACTTCCATAAACTACCAGGGATTATTCAGGAAAAAACAGCAAACGAGTCAGTTAGAAGCACCTCATCCTATTGGATAAGTGCGCTGAAACTGGTGCCGGTAGCTGCGGCGATGGTACTGATTGTATTATACAGCGGTATACTTCAACCAAAGGAGTCAGTACCAGGAATTGAAGAGATTCTTTCAGGGGTGACTTCTGATGAGATCCTTCAATATCTGGAAGGTTTGGAATTGACCAACGAAGAAATACTTGCAGAAGTTGACCTTACGGCACTTTCATTGGAGTTTGAAAACATACAAGACGCATTGATTGATAATCTGGATATTGAAGACGAAACGCTGTTGCAGTTGTACGAGGATTTTGAACTACAGGACAGCTTACTATAAGAAAAATAGAATGATCATGAAAAAAACGATAACAATTTTGATGATAACTATGCTTGGCGTAGGTGTTTTTGCTCAAAATCCCCGGGCAAAGGAAAAAATTGAAAGTGCCCGAATTGGACTGATTACTGAAAGGTTGGGTTTAACCCCGGATCAGGCAGAACGTTTCTGGCCACTTTACCATGAATACAGAATGCGAAATATTGATGCCGGAAAACAATACAGAATGCTTAGAGCAGATATCGGTCCTAAGCAGGCATCTGATGAGGAAAGTAGACGGATGGTTGAATTAGAACTGGAACTTAAGCAACGTCGTCTGGATCTGGAGAAAGAGTATTCTAAGAAAATGCTGGAGGTGATTTCTACCCAACAGGTGGTCTCCTTACAAAAAGCAGAACGAGATTTTAGGGGTATTTTATTACGACGTCTGCAAGATGCCAGGCAACAAAGGATGCGTCAACAAAGATTCCAGGGTAGGGATCAGATTCGGGACCGGGTTCGAGACAAGTACCGCAACTAAACTGTCCTATATTCTGATTTTATGTTTAATTCAAGCTGGATAAATTCCACATTTGCAGTACTGGTTATTGCAATGACTTTGAGCGCTCCTGTAACCAGCGCTCAAAATGCTTTATTGACTGCTTTGGATTCAAGCTTGACAGAATTTCCGGAAGATGATTTAGATACCCTGTTGCTTTTTCAATTGATAGATAGTTTGTTGCTGTTAGAGCCAAAGCGGGCTTCACTATTTTCATTACATCTTGGTTACATAAGCGAAGTTTCCAATGCCGGGCGCACGCTGGCGGTAAAGCAATTTGGCTTCAATCCCGGGATAAGCTATTTCCATAAATCAGGGGTTTATGGAAATGTCACAGGGTATTGGAACAGTGACCTGGATACCAGCTATGACCTTACTGTAATAGCTCTTGGGTATATAGGGTTCTTATCACCAAAGCTTAGCTACTCTATATCATACGACCATAGTTTTTTTACAGATACAGAAATTGACCTTGACCTGCCCATGTGGGTAATTAATCAGTTATTGCCACCAATATTGAATAATAGTGTTTCAGGTGGGGTAAATCTTGACTTTGGACCAATCGAGACCAGTATTGACTACTCATGGTTGTTTAATGATGAGAGTGCACACAGAGCTCAATGGAGGCTTACCGGAGATCTCAAAAAGTACCGCTGGATTGGATTGGATCGAGTGTCACTTCGGCCGGCCTTTGAAGTGATGTTTGGAAGTTTGGAGGTAATTAGTGTTTCCTTTAGTAGAGAGGCCTTTATACAACATCGATTTCCTTATTTGATCAACAAGAAGAATAAATTTGGTTTAATGAACTACCGACTTCGACTTCCTTTAGGGCTTACAAAAGATTCATTTCAACTTATATTTGAGTATAATTATAATATCCCTATTTCCCTTCCGGGAGAGGATTTTGACTATCCCAATAGTGGTTTTTTCAGTATTGACCTATACTACAACTTTGCTATTGGCGCCAAAAAAGGCATCTTTGAGTAACTATCTGATACTCGATTCAGGTAGTATGCAACATGATGCAGCACCTGACACTTATCCAGTTAAATCAATTAATTAAATCTACCCTGGCCCAGCAACTGGCACCAAGTTATTGGGTAGTAGCAGAGATTGGTGAACTGCGTATCACTCAAAAAGGGCACTGCTACATGGAGTTTGTGCAAAAGGAGGAGCAGCGATTGACAGCAAAGTTGCGGGCTAATTTATGGGCCTATGATTTTAGTAACTTAAACAGCCTTTTTCGCTCTGTAACCGGGCGTCCGCTACAATCCGGAATGAAAATTCTTGCCCGGGTAGTGGTGCAGTTTCATGAAGTTTACGGGTTAAGCTTGCAAGTAAAAGACCTTGATCCCAATTTCACATTAGGTGAAAGAGCCAGGCAGCGTCAAATTGTTATTGACCGTTTGAACCAGGAAGGCATAATGAAAAATAACGCCAGCCTGCGGCTTCCTATTGTGCCCCAAAGAGTTGCAGTAGTAAGCTCAGGCACAGCAGCGGGTTATGGGGATTTTATGGATCAATTAATTAATAATCAAGCCGGTTATCAATTTCAGGTTAAGCTTTTTGATGCGGTTATGCAGGGAGCTGAGGCCGCCGAATCCATAACCAAAGCGATGAGCAAAGTAGCTGAGCTGAAGCATCAATTCAACATTTTGGTGATAGTTAGGGGAGGAGGTTCTCAGACTGATCTGGATTGTTTTGATAGTTATTTGCTGGCCTCCGAAATTGCACAGTTTCCACTCCCGGTTATTACCGGCATAGGGCACCAACGGGATGATACCATAGCCGACTTGGTTGCCAATACCAAAATCAAAACACCTACGGCAGTAGCTGATTTTTTAATCAACGGTATGAGTTCTTTTGAAGAGCAATTGGATCTTCAATTTGTACAAATAAAGAATCGGGCATCGAGGATCTTGCAAAACCAACATACCCAGTTGTTTGGTATGCTAAAAAACCTTGGTCATGGAGCAAAGACCTTAATGAACAACAACAAACATGCTTTAGATATACTAAAACAGCGATTAGTCTCAGGTGTTGACAGTATAATTAAAGAAAATCGCAACCGGTTGTTGCAGAACCAACAGACTTTGGCTAAACGGCCTGCAATGCTGATCTCACAGCAAAGGCAGTTATTGGAGGTTTTGAAAACCAAAGTTAGTATGGCTGATCCAGAAAATATTTTGAAAAGAGGTTATACTATTACCTATTTCAATGGCCAGGTCATAAAACCCGATACTGAGGTAAAAGAAGGCGATGAGCTGAATACAAAACTGTATTCAAAATCAATAAATAGTAAAGTGCTAAAAGTAAACCATGAGTGACTCAAAGATAAAATACAAAGAGGCCTTTCAAAGAATAGAACAGATCGTATCACAAATTGAAGGAGATGACCCGGATGTCGATAAATTAACAGACTTGGTTAAGGAAGGTTTGGAATTACTTAGATATTGTAAAGAGCACCTCAGGAATACTGAGGAGGACCTTGATTCAGCTCTTCAGAATTTAGAATAGCTTTGGGCCAATAATTGGTATTCCAATAATAAAGTCCAGTAGTATGCTTCACATTGGTATTTTAAGTGAAAAAATGAATTCTTGGCCAACTGCCGGAGTTTTGAATTCTGAAAGGCTGTAAGCATTCCCGCCTGAAAAAAATAAAAGTTTCTAAAATGTTTCTGGTACCCATCAGGTACATCCAGAGGAGTAGTTTTCACCTTCATCCTCAAAAGTGATGACTTAATCAACAGGCGTTCCATGAAAGATTGTTCCTTTGTTTGCTCCTGTTCCAGACATAAGATTAA
>QIMC01000150.1 GCA_003232185.1 Flammeovirgaceae bacterium
CCCTGGAACTAATCATCAGACAAGCAGAAACCCTGCCGATGGCCCATTTTTATACGGGACTTTGCTATTTGTATTTGGAGGATGGTGAGAAGGCAATCTTTCACCTTCAAGAGGTTGTTAGTAGCGAGAGTCCTTACTACCAGCAGGGACTATGGTATTTAAGTTTAGCCTATTTCCAAGCCGACCAGATACGAAGTAGCAAAGAAACACTTGAAAAAATTACCAGCTACAAGCAAAAAGAAGTTCAAGAACTCTTGAATATATTAAATAATTGATCTGGTTTCCGTTTTCTTCTTATAACAAGAAATATAAGAGCGATTACCCCAAAAAACAGGATGATAAGAGGTTTTGCCAAGTTTAGTTTTGCTTCAATAATAACCAGAGGCCGGACATCTCCAACACAAATAAAACCTGCCCAAAAATAAGGATGTTCATAAAACGGATCATCTATTTGGTTAAGGTACTGTAATTGCGCTTTTCGTAAGGATTGATCCTTGGGTAGGTTGTGCTTTAAATTTTCGTAGAATGCCACCATAGTAGATCCTGTAATTTCATCAGATACTGACCATAAGCTTGATGTCAGGCTTGGACACCCCGCATAGGCAAAAGCCCGGGACAAGCTTATCATACCTTCTCCTCTTTTGAGTTCACCCAAGCCGCTATTACAGGCACTCAACACTACCAGGTCCGCCTGAAGCTTTAGGTTATAGATCTCAGATACACTTAAACCACCATCCTCTAGGCTGTCTGATGCTGGGGTAAATAACAACTTAGAAAGTAATGGTTCCTGGTCATTTAATAGTCCATGCATCGAGAGATGTAGGATCTGATATTTGTAAGCTGTCTCCTTAAATACCCTTTCTGTAGCTGAAGTTCCTATCCATGCTTTTTCCTTGAACATACTTGCTAACTGCTTTACTTCCTTTATGGCCCCTGGCAGAGGATTTAATTGAGCTGAATTCTTAGCAGTGACTTTTGTATCCACAGTGTTAATTTGAGAAGGTAGGTTATATTTTGGGGCATACCCGCCAAAAACCAATTTTGGTCTGGACCGCTTATTTTCAAGACTTTGAACCGTAGCGAGAAATGAAGCAGAATAGCCGTAACTAATATTATATTTCCTGAGGACATAAGGTAAATCTCTGTATCTAAAGCTATTAAGTCTAGCCGGTAAATGTTCTAAAAAAGCGCCGAAGCTTAAATAATTCAGCTTTCCGTCTGGAACGATAATAATATTTTCCACAGATGTCCCTATCTCCCTTAAGGGTTCTTCTAAAAGTAGTTGATAGAGGCGAAATGCCGTTTTGGTATAGGTAGTGTTAGCTACTGTGGTAGAGTCTTGATAAAATTTATAGTTGGTAAGCGCTTTATGAAAAGAAGATATTAGTTTGTGAAATTCCGGAGTTTTCTTTATCGTGTATAGGTTGAGCCAATTTTTGGCAACTACAAAAATATACAACACCGAATCCCCTTCAAAATACTCCAATAGCGCAGTCTTTGGATCCAATAATTTTTCTTGGGTCTCCAAGAGAGAAGTGATGGAGCGGTCATATTTTAACTTATAATAATTTGCAAATTTTGTTTCCATAAATTCCCTTAGCGCATCGAACCGGGCATTATAGCCAAAAAGCGTTTGGCGGTATTGTTTTATCTTAGCGGTATCACCTTTTTGTTTGGCCATAAACCATTGATTTTTGTAAAAACTACGATCAATTTTCAACCGGTTTTCCTCCTCCACCAGGCTGTCTGGCACATCCGAGAATTGTTTTGCATTACCATCCTTAATGGCCTGCAATAGAATGACAGCTTTGCTCCGTTCAGAGTAAGAAAATGCTTGATGCAAGTAGCTGATCGACCCTGTGTTTTTATTCAATTGATACGCCGTCCTTATCGCGCCGTCAAATACCGACATTGACCGCTCAATCCATTCCTGTTTGGTAGTTTCCCGCCCCAGTTCGATCAGTTGCTGTTCGATGGTCTCTATGGCCAATTGGTAGGTAACATTACTCAATTTGAGCGTTTCTATTCTGGAGTATTCCAAAAATTTATTATATAAGACCTCTGCTTTGGCTCTCAGGATATTCAATAGTATTGTTTTTGAGCTTACTTGTTCAGGTTGAGGGTTTGTGGAAATATCTGTATTGTCAAAGTTGGGGGCAAGGGCCACTAGTGCACTTTGGAAATAAACCTGTGATCTTTCCCATTTTCCCAATTTTTTATAGTATTCACCTATTAGAAAGTAACTGGATGCCAGATCCGGGTGTTTTGTTCCTAACGCTTTTTTTTGAATGATTATTCCTTCCTGTAAGTAGTACAGCGACTTTACAGGATCGTTCATTTCACCGAAACATTTTCCCAAATTAATGAGGGTAGTAGCATAGTAAGGATGGGTCATCAACGATAAGGTGCTTAAAATATCCCGTGCTTTATAGTACACATCATTGGCAGCATGAAAGTCCTCTTTTAAAAAATAAACATTACCGAGGTTCAAATAAAATAAGGCAGTGTATACATGACTTTCACCGACTACTCTTTTGATCTTTTCTAAGGCTATATAATAACTATTAATTGCTTCCGAATATTTGCCTTCGGATCTGTAACAAGAACCTAAATTGGAATAGCCAATAGCCACATACTGGCCTCGTTCTCCTTTCCCTTCACCCATTATATCAAGCGCTTTTTGAAAGTATTCCCTTGCCTTTCCAAATTGCCCTTTCTTGGAATAGGCAGCAGCTATATTATTATAACTTTGAGAAATGGGAAAATCAGTAGGATTAGTTTTCATCTGAATCTCAAGACCGAGTAAGGCAAACTCCAAAGCTTTGTCGTAAGCGCCTTTTTCAAGATAACTGGCACTCAGGTTATTGTAGCTAAGGGCTACTTTTGGGTGGTCTTTGCTCAAGGTTTTTAAACGAATTTGTAGTGCCATTTCATAATGCCACTGTCGTTTCTCGTAATCTCCTTGTTTTCCCCAATTAAAACCCAAATGTTGATAGGTGTCAGCAATTACAGATACCTCACCCAGGTGAAACAAGCCAAGATCAAGCGCTTCCCGTAAGTAAAAATCGGCATTTTTATGCCGACTACTTAGCGCATAACATGCACCAATTCCATTGAACGCTAACACTTGCCCCTTCCAGTATTTTACCTTTTCGTAACCTATGGCTGCTTTTTTATAGTAGAAAACAGAACTATCGTAGTGGGCGCCATCACCAAATATTTTCGCTTTTTGAAAGTCTTGAAAGGCCAATAACGTATCAGGGATTATGGCATACAGGTGAATGGGGAAATATAAAAATGTTATAAAAATACCCCGGGAAAATACATTAAGAAAATGCCTGATAATATCGCTGGGTTGATAAATGTTTAATTTTCAACAAAATGATACAAATAGCCCTGTAAGGGTTATAGGATTACTTCATCTGGATTACTTTTCTAATTATACCGGGTATTGATCACCGTGCCATCGGCAAATAAACGATACTGGTCAAATATGTTCCGTACCGCACGTTTAAGGTACCTGTCATTATCGAATTGACGATTTCCAAAGAGGCTAGAAGCGTAGCCCTGCCATACAGCGGTTTCATTTTTCCGGTCCAAAAATATAATCAACAAGGTTCCTTGTCGTAAACTGTATGAGACGGGATTATACTCCATCTCATCATCTTCGTATCTAATCCAGTTCTCCAATTCTGGTTGTTGGTAACCTTGAAAATTGAAATCATCGTAAAACACTTTATAGGTTACCAGTAAATTAGGGTTTTTTGATTCTTGCTTGAAACCTTGCAATTTCATCCTGGAAGAAATTGCCAGGCGTAAAGTGGTATCCTGCTCAGTTTCCTTACTTTCATAACTGGGATCACTCAAGAAGCTAAAAGTATGGTATTTTTTAAATTTTCCTAAATAGCTATAATCCGATTCAACTACATATTTTTCATATGAAAGGCAACTGGATATAAATATCAGCCCGCCAAGTAGTATTAGTTTTCTTATATTCTTCATGGTTT
>QIMC01000212.1 GCA_003232185.1 Flammeovirgaceae bacterium
AATTGCGTCGTGCCTGGGTACAGGAATTACAACCAAAAGAAAAAAAAGTACTTTTATCGACCGGGGAGGAGATTCTTTACGACCAATTAATTATTGCCACAGGGTCCAAATCCAATAAGTTTGGTTGGACAGGACAGGATTTACCGGGCGTCCAGGGCCTGTACAGTTACCAGGACCTCAGAGCTCAACGAACTAGCCCTGAACAACCCTTCGGTGATCTATGCTTTGTTGTTTAAGGTCGTCTGGGGTGTACTTAGTGGCTTTGCCAGGGAGCCCAGGTTTTTAGGAGCACAGACGGGCATGATTGCACTGTTGCATACCTGGGGGCAGAATCTAAGCCTGCATCCTCATCTGCACTGCATTGTTCCGGGGGGGAGGGGTGAGTAAATCCGGCAAATGGAAAAGGACCCGATCAAAAGGCAAGTTTCTGTTTCCAGTGAAAGCGATGAACAAAGTGTTTCGGGCACAATTTGTTGAAGCCATGCGCAAAGAATTACAAATAATTGTGTACTGCTGATTACCAAAAACTCTGTACGGCTGATTGCCGATTATTGTGTATTATGGATTGCTGGTAACAACGTAGTGGAAAACCTATGTGCTGATTCCACCAAAAGAGCCAAAAAACATCTCAAGGATTGGTAATTCCCCTGTAAGTGTCATCTAACCTGGAGCCAGCCACAAATAAATCCCTTTTATTTACACCAATAAATTATTAGGCCTAGTTATTTTTATTTTCCATTCATTTGTTCTTGCCCCCAAGTTGCCATTATTTCAAGAACTGGAACAAGGGTTTTTCCTTTTTTGGTCAGGCTGTATTCAACCTTAGGAGGAACAACTGCATATACTTTTCGGTTGATGATTCCGTCTTTTTCCAACTCCCTAAGGTTTTTAGTCAACATTTGCTTATTGATTTCTGGAATCAATTTTTGAAATTTACTAAACCTCATAACATCCGTATCGAACTGCATTAGAATCAAAGGCTTCCATTTTCCACTGATTACCCCAAGTGTAGTTCGCATGGGACAATTATTATTTAAAAAATTATTAGACATAAGTAATTGATTTTCAACAAAGGTATACTTTTTATTACTAAGTAACAAAAATATGACTACTTGTGAAATACAAATGTAGATTATATTTTTGTGCTTTAGATAACTTTATAAAATAGAAATAGCATGAAGATTTTCACTGAGTATCAATTGGGAACTGTTCCCTTAAAAAACAGAATAGTAATGGCTCCTATGACCAGATCGAGAGCCATCAACAATATCCCAAGCGATTTAATGGCAAAATATTATTCCATGAGGGCTGATGCCGGATTATTAATTACAGAAGCTACCTCCATTTCACCCAATGCTTTGGGGTATGCCCGGATTCCCGGGATTTTCAGTAAAGAGCAAATCAGCGGATGGAAAAAAACAGTAGATGCGGTGCATGAGAACGATGGTAAAATTTTTGTACAGCTGTTTCATACAGGACGAGTTGCTCACAAAACAAATATGCCTCAGGACAGCCGTATTTTGGCACCAAGTGCCATAGCTGCAAAAGGGGAAATGTGGACGGATGCAGGAGGTATGCAAATACAGCCTGTACCCGAGGAAATGACATTGGAAGATATTGATTTTGCTCAAAATGAATTTGTGGAAGCTGCTAAAAATGCTATGAAGGCAGGTTTTGACGGTGTAGAGGTACACGGTGCAAATGGATATTTGTTAGACCAATTTATTAATCCCGGTGCTAACCAAAGAAAAGATTTATACGGCAATTCATATCAAAGTCGTTCTCGTTTTACAATCGAGACTGCTGAAAAAGTTGCTGCTGCAATTGGTTCGGACAAAACAGGAATTAGACTTTCCCCTTATGGTGTGTTCAACGATATGTCGATTTTTGATGAAATGGAAGAGCAATTTGAATACTTGGCACAGGAATTAGGGAACTTAAATTTATCCTACGTTCATATTGTTGACCACTCTTCTATGGGTGCGCCAGAGGTTACGGAAAGCGTAATGAGTAAAATAGAAAATGCTTTCGGCGGAACTATTATTTATAGTGGAGGTCTGTCAAAAGAAAAGGCAGAAAGCATTTTGGAAAATAATCCCCTGAGCTTAGTTGCTTTTGGGAAGGTGTTTTTGGCAAATGCCGATTTAGTACAACGATTTCAAAACAACGCAGAACTAAACGAACCCAACTCTGATACATTTTATACTTCGGGTGAAGAAGGATATTTGGATTATCCATTGCTGAAGGAGACTGTAAATTAAACTCTGTCTAGTTAACAGAAAATTTTTCTACTTAAATTATTAGCGTTTCTTACAGAAGCCAGCAATTCATCAATCAAATTTCTGTCTAATATCTTACCATTTAGTATTACCATATTGATGGTTTGTGTGTTACTTATATCTTCCAAAGGGTTTTTATCAAGTAATATCATGTTAGCTTGAAAACCTTTCATAATCTTACCAGCATCTATTTTTAACCATTCAGCAGGAATCGAAGTAGCGGACAGCAAAACTTGTGATGTGGACATACCCGCTTGATTTAAACTTATCAATTCATCATGTAACGAAAACCCCGGAACAGTTGGAGGTAAATTGGCATCTGTACCTGCCATTATTTTTACACCACCTTCGGATAGATTCTTTAGAATAATTTGACACGCTTTGGCGTAGGTAGTCCAAAATATCTTTTCCTCTGCTAATTGTTTTTCTGTTAGATTCTCAGGAAGCTGATAACGATTTACTTCCGGAAGCCAGCCTAGTCCCCCTTGAGGAACATTTTTAGTCCATTCACTAATGCCTGGATTTTCGTATTCTAAAGCGACCTCTTTAAGCACGTTGTCAAGTTCAAATTTCTGTCTCACAAAACTTTCTACCAACCATAATGTAGTTGTTACTGATATGTCATTCATTACCAGGTCTTTGACTATCTCCTTACTTCGTTGATTAACATATTCCAAAAACTTGTCTGCTCCTTCCTGACCATTAATTTTGCCAAACTCTCTTCTAAAAACATTCATTACTTCTTCCAAATGGGAAATTTCAGATTGATTGCTAGACCAAATATCCGTTAGCTCCAAACTCCACGGTATATGACCAATTACATCCATTCCCAAACTTTCTGCCGTTTTGTTGATTGCTTGATAGCTTTCTTTGTTTAGATAACTATAAATTTTCACCGCGTCATAGCCTTTTGTTTTATAACTTTTTACCTTCTCTTCTGCTTCCTCACTATTTCTTATGTTATTGAACCCTTGAGACCATTCCATGAAAAATCCTTCTAATGAGCCAAAACTACCTAATCGAGGAGATGCTATATACATATTCGATTCCAACCTTCCTTCCTGTATTTCCCTTCTCCAAATCAAATGGTTTTCCTCTCCAATCAGCTCACGAATTTGTGTAACCCCATTTGCAACATATAACAATAAATCATTAGGACTTTTAAATAAATGAACATGGGAATCTATGAGTCCTGGAATCAAAAATCTACCTTTTCCATCAATGGTTTTGATGTCACCAAATTTATTAGAAATTGAATCTATTGATACAATTAAGCCATTGTTAATGTGTACTGTTCTATTTGGAATAAATTTGCTACCATCTGGTAACAGCACATTGACATTAGTTATAGCAAAAGCTAAACTTGGTAAATCGTAAGGTTTATAATCTACTTCCTTTGTATGACCACCATATATTTTGTCCATGTCCCTATTCGCTAAATAGACAAAAAGTATGATGCCAAAAACCAATAAAATAAGAAAGAACTTAACAATATTTTTCCAGTTCATCTCTCCTGTTTTTTAAATTAAGTACTACGGTTTGTGCAAAAATCGCCGGGCCGATTGTTAAAAGTACTAAATTTCTTAAATGGTGGTAGCATCAAAGTCCTGGGGGTATAGCGTATGTTGGGCTCAGTCTAGACCACAGAAAGAGAGGGATAAGATTAACTTACAAACTTACTATCTTGTATGTGTCCTTATCACTTATGCAAGCACGACTAAT
>QIMC01000345.1 GCA_003232185.1 Flammeovirgaceae bacterium
GTAGACAATTCTAAGTTACTTAGAATACACCTTGCTATCCGTTTTACGGATAAATGTAATAGATATAATTAGATTATAAATATCTTATTATCAGTATTTTAATTCATAAATACACATCAAACCATATGAGATTATATGAAACCAATCTAGTAATTAATACGGTCTTATTTGGTGTCAGGGAATTTTGGAAATATTCTAATTTTTGTGGATAGGGAGAAGAAAGGGCAAGGGGGTTTTTCGCCGCTTGTGCTTTTGTGCGGCTCCGAGGGGGTCGGGCAAAACTGGAACGGAAAGACTTCCCCTTCGGACCGGCGAAGCGTGTCCGAAGGGGGAGGATTGGAGTGGAAGGGTTGTGCGACTTCCGCAGGGGCTTGGAGAAAGCATATCCGAGAAGCAAGCTGCTAAACACCAGATTTATAGTGACTTTTCATTTAGGGGTAAGTCTAGCTCTTTGGGGCTTGTAATATCTCAAAATAATACGGGTTTGGGGTATCTGAATGCATCGAGCACCTAGGAGGTACTACTATCAAAGTGGTGCAATAACATATTTCTCTAAAAATTCATCGATGGAATTCCGGTCATAAAGAATGACTTTCTTAAAGGGCTGTGGAAAATCTGATTTTTTGTTCATCCCTCAATTTTTGTAAGGTGGATTTTGATTTTATTCGAAGTAGTTGCATCGCTTCCTCCATACTTATCCATTTGGAAAGAAGGTATATTTCCATAAAACCACTCGAATTACAATTGACATCCTGATTTCTTCAAAATACAATTGGCACTAATTTGTTGTCCTGTTGATAAAACAAAAAGCTCGCAATTTCTCGGAAGGTTTATTTTTCATTGATGTGGCCCCACTTAGACTCCAACCAAAGATTACCTGGATATGAGCTAGCTTAATTCTCTAAAAATTAACGAAATACAAAAACTAATCATTTAGAGCCTTCCTCTTATAATGCCTAGATATAGCGGTTTTCGGGGTTTTATTTTTTATGCTCACCGAATAGGTGGCTTTAATAATATATAGTAGCTTTTATCTTCATTTCTCAATAATTGCAGTTAAACTAAAATCTAAGGAACGAAATATCAAAGATTTTTTTAGCTTTTCGACGTATCAGAGCAGAAGCGGAGTATGTTTTTAATACCCAAAGCTTTCTATCGAATAAAAATCTGTCTATTATACAAAAAAACCTACAATCTATACAAAATTACACTATTAAAAGTATAAGTCTTACTACATTCAAGAGAACAATATTCAGCCCCAATGAAACGAAATGAAATTAATGGCATATCCAAACCATTATGCTATGCTAAACATTCCTTTCTTTCCAGAATTTTTAAAATTTTGGATACGGCTGATAGCACAAATAGTGTTATGATAGCGGTCTCTATACCAGAGCAAAGTGGCTTTCTTTATTTTAACAGTGCTTTTCAATTGTTTTTGGGAGATAAAATAGATTGGCTTCAAGAGCAAAGTTGGCAATTTTGGTTTCAAAAAATATGCCCCCAAGAAGCGCTAATGGTTAAAAGCAGAGTGAAGAATTTTTTTTCTGTGCCTTTTGACAGGAATAATCTTACTTTAAAATATCACTTATATGATAAAGCCAATACTCTCATTTATATAAGGCATGAAATATTCCTTCACAAGTTAGAAAGCTGTACCGTGGCTATAAACTATTTTTATGATATTTCGGAAAGGGAACGTTTAGAAAAATATTTACAAATAAAAAGAGGATATGAACTTGTCAATGAGGGAAATAGTGTAACGCCAATTTCATCTCGAGAGAAAGAAGTACTTAAATTGGTAGCTGAAGGCTACTCTTCCAAGCAGGTAGCAGATATTTTATTTATCAGTAATCATACCGCCATCTCGCATAGAAAACATCTTATAGAAAAATTTCAAGTAAAAAACACCGCTCAATTGATAAAAAGAGCTTCGAAGATTATGGAGCTCTAACCTTTTTGGCTACTGATTTAGAAGTTTTACAAATTCAAAGATATGTCAATCACCATTTTTAGGAATTGACTACAAAAGAAACAATCAATATCTTTTATTGGAGATTAATTGAAGAGTTCATTTAATATAAAATCAGGATCTCATGAAAAAGAAAAGCAAAACATTGACGACACAGGTATGGGCACTTGCTGAACGTGTTGATATTCTCGAAGTTACTTTTGGTAAATAAACCTCTAAATAAAAGCAGATGAAAACCTATCACTTTAAAAACGAACAATTAGCCCCGATTAATGAAGGAGCTCCAAACCAGATTAACTCCACTATCAATGTTCAAGGTACTGGAGGAAACATCAATGACGTAAATGTAAAACTTGATATTAATCATTCTTATACCGGTGATTTAGAAATTCGACTTAAAAGTCCAGATGGTGCTACTGTGATATTGGTAAATGGAATGGGAGGTAGTGGAGATGATTTTGACGAAACAACCTTTGATGATAACGCAAGTGTAGATATTGGCAGCGGTAGTGCTCCTTTTAATGGTGTTTTTAGACCCGTTGAAGCTCTTGGTCAATTCAATGGAACAAATGCAAATGGAGTTTGGAGTTTAGAAGTTGCTGATCGAGCATTTCAAGATGGGGGATCATTGAATGAATGGGAACTGGAAATTATTACGGATGAACCTGTCGAGAATACAGGTCCGTTTATTTTTCATAATCGTACCCCGACCCCTATCCCGTCTACTGGAGTTACTACTATTGAGTCTCCAATTAATGTGCAAGGCCTAGGTGCTATTAATGTGGAAATGGTATGTGTTACTATAGATTTGGACCACACCTATACGGGCGATCTTAAAATCAGTATTGTTAGTCCGGACAACAAGGAGGTTATATTAGTGCAAAGTGAAGGAGCAGGAGGCGATAATTTCAACGATACTACCTTCGATGATGCTGCCGCCGAATCGATCACAGCTGCGTCCGCGCCATATACCGGAACGTTTCGGCCAGAAGGCAATCTGTCGGATTTTCAAGGGATATCTCCTACAGGCACCTGGAAATTAATAGTCAAAGACCAGGCAAATCTGGATGGGGGTGTTTTAAAATCTTGGACGCTAGCTATAAAAAGTGATGATACTCCGCAAGCAGAAAGACCCTTTAAGATAGAAGTAAACTTCTTGGGTGGTTTAACAGATAGTCAAAAGGCAATTTTTCAAGTTGCCGCTGACCGATGGTCGGAAATCATAGTTGGAAATCTTCCTTCTTTCAATACAGATATTGGCGTAGTAGATGATCTAGTCATCGATGCTGAAGGAATAGTAATTGATGGTTCCGGCGGGACTTTGGGACAAGCTGGCCCTACTAGAGTTAGACCGGGAAGTTTATTACCGGCAAGAGGAATTATGCAATTCGATTCGGCTGATTTGCAGCGAATGGAAGATGATGGGTCGTTGACGGGTGTAATCATACACGAAATGGCCCATGTTTTGGGGATTGGAACCTTATGGTCACACTTGGGATTGATTCGAGGAACGAGCACTGACAACCCGGAATTCACGGGTGCAAATGCTATGCAGGAATATGCAACATTAAAGAGTTTACCAAACCCGGAATTTGTCCCAATTGCAAATACCGGAGGGGCAGGTACGAGGGAAGGACATTGGAGAGAGTCCGTCTTTGATACGGAACTGATGACTGGTTACGTTGATGTAGGCCAAATGCCATTAAGTAGACTTACCGTTGCTTCCCTTCAGGATATAGGCTACCAGGTAGACTACAACAAAGCCGATTCATTTATATTACCGTTTGCCTTACTTTCAATGGCAACCATAGCAGCTAAAACAGAACACCAATGTCTGGTTCGTATTCCTGATTTTGAAATATTACCGGAAGAAAGTTTAATTAATTAGGGTTTCCTCAGAAAGTCAGAATTGAAAGTTGTGCAGTTCTGCGAACTTGACCAGATTCGTTACGAATAGGATTGCCCCTATCCAAGAATGTGAGGTATCACTGAGTTTTGCTTTTATATTACCCTTGTTTTGCCTGACCGAACTTGCCCTCGATCTGGTTTCGTTCGTTGAACTCCTTTTTCCTTTTCCTCTTTTGATAAACGGTCTCCGGGGGACGTTTGCCCTTTGGTGCGACGGTCATCCTTATGCCCCTTTCGCTGCACCAGTTCCTGTTGGCGTTGGTCCCGTAGATTCTGTCCACCTGTATCAGTTCCGGATAATGCCCATATAGTTCGCGGTACGATTCGGCGTGCGGCACCAGGTCGGCGCTCTCGTTGTAGGCGTCCCAGCTCAGGGTCTCGGCCTTTGCGAAACCGTTGGCATGGGCAAGGCCGATCTTCGTGCCGAACTCGACCTTCTTGCCCGCCTTTCCCCTGACTATGGGCCTTACGTACGGCTGGGAGATGCTTACGATCCGGTCATCGCACCTGTTGGTCCTGTTGGAGTACATCTCCCGCTGCTGGTCGTTGACCGTGCGCACGACCCAGAAGCACCTCATCGTTCTATGCGGCAATGGGTTTTCTTCCAGCAGATCCAACATCATGTCGATACTGCGGATATTTCTGTCAAGGCAGTTCAAATGGTAGCGGATCGCGCTCCTAAGGGTCTTTTTGTTCGCCTGGCGCTTCTTGGACTCGGCAAGGTATTTCTTCCGGGCCACTTCCCTATAGGTCCTTGGCTTGACCTTGACCTTGTCCCTCAAATGCCCGAAGAGGGCATCGATGATGGATTCCGTCCTTTCCCTGGCAGTGTTGAGCAGGCCAAGGTCGTTGGGGTAGGTGATGTTCTGGTCGGCGACCGTGGCATCCAGCTTGAGCTTTCCCTTGTTCTTTTTCCCGTCCCCGCCGCCGTGGCATATGATGGCCAGTACGTCGGAGAAGCCGTTGAAGGCATCGTTGCCGAGCCTCTTCCTCCATTCCACGAAAAGGGACGGGGAGAAGAGCGGTTCGGGGGCGAACTCCACCAGTCCCAAAAAGAACTGCATGTAGGGGTTCTCCTCGATTATGCGGACCGTTTCATCATCGCTAAGGTTCAGCTTGTGCTTGATCACAAGGCTGCCGATAACGATGCGGGGGTCGATGGCCGTCCTGCCCGTATCGGCGAAGTGCCGCGAATAGATCTTGGCGCAGCGGTCCCATGGGAAATGGAACGCCAACCTGATCCAGCGGTTGTCCCGGTTCAGTTTCATTTGGTAAAGATTGCCGAATTCCTCAATTTTGAGTTGGTATTGGGAAGTATATTGTACCATATGCAAAGTATATGTACAAATATATAAAATACTTTGCATATAAACATCATGAAATTCTACATAATTTACTGAAAATTAACGGGTTATAACTGTACGAGGAGACTCTAAATAGATACTTTCTGACATCTACAAATTATACGTGTCACGATGCAAGCATCGGGGAATTAAACCCTAAGAGATTAAAACAGGCTGTAAGGCGGAATATTGACCGTTTCCCTTCTGATTTTATGTTTGAATTAACTAAAGAAGAGTACAAAACTCTAAGGTCACAAATTGTGACCTTAGAGAATCAAGGTAGAGGAAAATATAGTAAGTATAATCCTTTTGCTTTTACCGAACAAGGAGTTGCTATGTTGGCTAGTGTTTTAAAAAGCCCTAAAGCTATTGAAGTCAATATACAGATTGTAAGGGCTTTTGTTTTTCTTAGGAAATATGCCCTATCTCATTCAGAACTTACACAGCAACTAAAGGAACTGGAAACCAAACACGATAAACAATTCAATGATATTTTTGAAGCAATTAATTATCTAATCCAAAAGGATAAGCGTTTAGAAGAACAGAACCAACGTAAACGTATTGGGTATAAACAGAATAAGAAATAGGATTTATCTTTCATTTATTCAAGAATGCGTACAATGAAAACCTCCGAAATTATACAGTTTTTATATGATAGTGTTTTGAGTTTTTATATTAATTTCAGCTTTTTAATACAATACTCCGTTAAGTTTTAGTTTAACCATCTGATTATCA
>QIMC01000381.1 GCA_003232185.1 Flammeovirgaceae bacterium
GGAAATTTTGAATATCCAATATCAGGATATCATTGAAATACGACTCTATTCAAAAACTTCGACTATCACGGAGTATTTTGAACGATTCATGTCTCGCAACGGAGTTATTGAGATCATTACCCGTGATGTTAAATTTACCAGAGAACTTAAGAACAACCCAAATGTGGTTGAAATAGATGGCTTCACAATACCGCAGAATTTTAACAGCACTTTAACTTTATCTCAAAGCAGGGCCACGCCTGATTTAAGGGGTGTTATTTATTGGTCTCCAAGTGTTTTGACCAATGAGCATGGGCAGTGTCAAATAACCATACCATTGTCAGATGATACCGGCAAATTTGCCATTGTTGTGATGGGAACTGCTGATTTTCATAAGCTTGTGACTGGTTATAGTACTTTTGAGGTATATTTAGTTAATCAAAGTCAACACTAATTATGTAGAATAACAGAAACTATGAATTTTTCAAGACTACTTAAGTTTGTTTTTATTGCTTTCTTTGGTTTGTGCATTGCCTTCCAGGCGGAAGCCCAGAATAAAAAGTCAAAAAAGAAGAAAAAGAAGGAATCGACCGAACGTTCTAATGCGGTTAAAACAAATGAAAAAACAGTTGCCTACTTAAGTCTAGCTGATCTTTTAAGACGCAAAGCTGGTGTTAGTGTACAAGGCCAGGAAAACAGTACTAAAGTGACCATAAGAGGAGGCCCTGGGGCCGCAGGTACAGACCCTCTATATGTATTGGATCGGGTACCAGTTGGTAATAGTTATTCCCAGGTGGCAGGAATGGTCGACGTAAATGATATTGCCAGGATCAATATTCTCAGCGGAGCAGACGCTTCTCTATATGGGACCAGGGGAATGAGTGGAGTGATAGAAATTACTACGAAAAAAAAGTAGGTTAACGGCTTATCAGGATTTTCTCATTTTTGGTGCTCTGCCCTTCCTTAACCTGTAAAAAGTAAAACCCGTCACGCACACTTGATACGTCCAAGTCAATTTCAGAGGTATTTGAGGCCTCTACATATAACACGGATCGTCCAAGATTGTCAATTATACTAATGGTTCGATCAGACAGTGATCTACTCCCAAAATGTATCTTTAACCATCCCCTGGCGGGATTGGGATAATATTGAAAAGGTGCAAAGCCAGTATCTGGCAATGCGGTAACGGCATCGGGGCGAAAGGGCACCAAATCCGGTTCCGTGGCCGGTAACGGTTCCCGAGAAAATATATGAAACTGTCCTGGTGCCAATAGAAAATCTTCATTGGTGTTTTCCACCTCAATAGTAATTCCTGTAAAGTAATCGTACCAAGTGCCGGTGCTTTGAAAAGCAGGGTCAATGGTGGCATTGGCCACCCCGAAATTGCCAACTATGGTAAGATCATTACTGCTATGCGTGATATTGATGCGCTTCAAATTTCCGTCAGGCGACCAATCAAAAAATCCTTGCTTAAAAAAGTCCATTTCTCGTAATTTTATTAGTTCCTTATAGACCTTTTTGAGCTTTGTACGCTCCTCATCGTTTAGGTATTCTCACTTAGTGGGCTTAATGCCGGTGCGCCCGTTTTCATTGATATCAACATCATAGCCAAACTCACCAAACTGCCAGATCATCTTGGGACCTGGTACCGTAAAAAAGAAAGCTGCCGCTAGTTTTAATCTGTCCAGTGCGGTAGCAGTTTGCTTGATGTCATAACTGCCGGCGGCATTACCGAAATTAATGGCTTCGAACATCTGTCTTTGCTCATCATGGCTTTCCATATAACTGATCAAATAGTTATTGTCCCAACCGCGATTCTTAAAGTAGGACCATCCAATACTAAGGTTTTCCCCAAACCCCAAAATTGCTTCTTTATAGTCAAAGTGGCCATTGCCCCAAATCATCATACCGTAGTCTGAAAGTTCTTTTTCCTCAGTGTTGTCTGCGAAATGCTCCAGAATTATATACGCTTCCGGAGAATGACTCCAGATTTCATCAGCCATCCGTTTAAGGATAGCTACCCTGGAAGCGTCATAGGCGCTCCAAAGTCCCACATCGGAATTTACATTTTGGGTAAATCCTTTAGATAGGTCAAATCGATAACCATCGAATTGATATTCCTGGAGCCAGTAGTAGTTTACAGTGTCCACGAATGATTGTGTGAAGGTACTTTCATGGTTAAAATCATTGAAAACACTGAAAGGATGGGTCGCATTTACATTGAACCATGGGTTATTTGCAGCGGGTTTAAAGGTTTTAAAGTCAAAATACATTGCAGCATACGGCGCTGGCGTATCGTTTTGGTTTAATACCAAATCCAGAATTACCACCATGTTCATAGCGTGAGCTTCATCGATAAACCTTTTAAGTGCATCTTTCGGTCCATAGAATTTATCCGGAGCAAACATGAATGTTGGATTATACCCCCAGCTGTTGTTACCATTAAACTCCATTACAGGCATTAATTCCACACAATTAAAGCCCATGTCCTTTATATAGGAAAGTGTATCAACCAAAGTTTGGTAGTTACCGTTTGTCTCTCCCAAAAAATCCCTCACTAGCAATTCATAGATCAAAAGTTCCTCATTTGCAGGCCTATTATAGGTGGTAGTTTGCCAATTATAGGGGGTTTGATTGGTCTGTAGCACAGATATTCGATTAAAGTACCACTCAGCCGATAAGGCCTCTGCAGGAAAAGGCTTTAAATTGGGATAACTGGCAGTGGGTATTCCTGAATCATCAGGGTCTAGTATTTTATCCGCAAAAGGATCGGCTACTAAAATAGACTCCTCCACTAAGTACTGAAACCCATATTCTGTTTGAGGTGTCAGTCCTGTTATTTTTAACCAGAAGTGCTCACCATCTTGTTTCATTTGATAATCGGAGGATATTTCCCATCCATTAAAATCGCCCAAAACATATACAGATGATTTTAGGGGTGCCCACAAAGAAAGCGTTACTGTAGTGCCATCATTTGAGTCATAGTTGATACCGTCAATAACTCCATCAGGTCTGGGTTCCTGAACCGAATTGTTCCGAATTATGTAGTCAAAGGTTGCTTCAGCAGTTTGGTCCAAAATAGCAGCCGTCACTTTCACAGTTTTGGATCCGGAGTTTCCAGCGGTTTCTAAATAATTTATTTCAGTGACCCCGGAAGCAGCAATTACCTCTTTACCATCAATACTTAGGCTTAAATCAGCATTCTCCGAACTTACCGCCCTTATATTGAATACTTCATTGGCATCTACAAAAAGCAGGGGCGCCGTTGGCTCTACAATGGTAACTTCCAACCCTCCCGCGGAAAATGTAATAAAAAGATCAGTGTCTGACTGTAGTCCATCGTCCCAGTCTATACTTTTTAATTTTAAACCAATTTCATCCAACTCTGCTACCGTGGAATTAAAAAAATCAACCGGGATAAAAGCAATCTCATAAACGTCCGGGCTGGCGCTTACTTTAGTCATTAAAGCATCGCTTTGTGCAGCAGTTGCCGGGTTTACATTGGTGGGGGCATCAATATCCGTGTTTCCTCTTTCGATCCATGTCCAGATCCAAACATCCCCAGTATACCCATCTAGAGAGGTTCCGGCGACATCCACACTAATGGTAACCACTTCATCGGCCTTTGGGAATATAGGATCCGTAGTTACAGTTTGGGCCATGCTTTGAAAACCAATGATTCCACATAGCCCCAATATAGGGGTTGTCTTTGATAAAAAATTCCTCATGTTTTCATTATAAGTCAGTAAAAATAAACATAAATACCTTAATAGGGTCATTATGTAGGGTCTTGCCTTTATAAAAGTCAAATACTCTAATTTCAACTCCAATACTCGATACCTGACCTCATTGAGTAATTTATCCTCCATAACAGATCATTTAGACATATAGCGGCACTGGAGCCAGCTATCTTGTCTTTCATGATTGACATCGCAATAATTCACTCACAACCAATTTATCGTAAAGGTCTTTCCTTGTTATTAAAAGGTGGAATAGATCTAAATGTCATAGCATCTGCAGGAAATTTAAGAGAATTCCTGGGGCAATTTAAAGGTAAAAGCATTGACGTTATTATTTGGGATATTCCAGGTCATCACGCACTTACACCAGGTGCTAAAATCCTAAAGGAATGTTACCCATTGTCCAGGCTTTTGGTATTGGTATCCAGTAGTAACTCTGTATATGCTGGCCTGTTAGAAACCTTAGGTGCCAACGCCGTTCTTCCAGCAGATTGTCATGAGACAGAACTTTATCAAGCCATACTGAATATCCATAGGAGTTATGCGCCCCCTCCATTATCGAACCATGTACAAGAGCCCGGTTAAAGGGTATTGAATCAACGGTACTAAAACTAATAAGCCAGGGGCGTTCATGCCAGGAGATCGCGCAGCAACTCAATCTCAGTGAACATAGTATTTTCAAGTGTCAAACCACCCTTAAGAAAAAATTTGGAGTAGAGACTACTTCCTCTTTGGTCCAAGCAGGCATCGAACAACAAATCATAAATCAAAAAACAACCTAAGCAAGCCATGAATTTCTACGACAAAACAAATTTAATTCTTCGCCTTGACCAAATGATAAGATTAAAGTTTCGAGGCAATGCCGATTCATTGTCGAGCAGGCTTGGAGTCTCACGCAGTACATTTTTCAGGTTGCTTGATGACATGAGAAGTCTAAATGCCCCAATTGAGTACGATGATACAGGTCAGTTTTATTATTATGAAAAAGTTGGGAAGTTTCAATTCGGTTTTTTCAAACAAGCCTATCAAAACAAAGTAGGCTCCAGACTGTTATAAAAAAAAGTCTTCAATTAAACAGTATTTTGGAGCCTCACCTGGGTGCTCCTTGTTTTAACCCAGAATTGGAAGGAAGATCTATATCACTATTTATCTTTCTTGTTTAACCCTGTTTATGCACTAGAAATCTATTCTGAGCCTTAACTGACTACGCCAAAGGCGTCCCGTTGGGGCAATCTAGACACTTGCCAGTATTTTGGAGCTATAACTCCTTTTTCCTAATATTCAAATGGGACAGAAATAAAGATTGGGTTCCTATATCAAGATTAATATATTCTGGTTTTTCAAATTCAATTGAGCAAAATCGAATAAGACTTTGCTGCATATTTTGAAGGCATGCCTATAAACCGTAAATTTCAAAGGCTACGAATTCTCCTAATTAATGGACGATATTTGGATCAAGATTAAAAAATTTCTTCGAAGGACATTGCTGTGGCTTTCTATTATATCAATTATCGGCTTTACGCTATTTGTGTGTTTTGTTCGGTTCACATCCTACAGCAATGGCTACCGGGCTGGAGAAGTCATTAAATTCAGTCGTAAAGGTTATGTTTTTAAAACCTTCGAAGGCGAAATGAACCTTGGTGGGTTTACTGATAGTGACCAAGGCAAGGTAACTCCAACAATATGGGCCTTTTCCGTATATTCTGGAAATGATGAAATAAAGGGCCTATTAGTGGAAGCTATGGAGAATGGAAAGAGGGTAAGGCTTTATTACAATGAAAGATACACCAGACTTTTCTGGTACGGAGATACGGCCTACTTCATAGAGAAGGTCGAAGTAATAGAATGACAATTCCTATGATCAAGGCGTGGAGGTTTAATATAATACTGCTGGTTCTGCTGTTTCCGCTGGTTGCATTTATTCAAAGTCCCAATGGCTCATCATTATTGATAACCGGTGAAAAAGACCAGGAAAAAGTAGACCAGTTAAATGAGCTATTCAAAAAGCACTTAAAGCAAGACCCCATAAAAGCTTTGGAATACACCAAAGCGGCACTTGAAATTGCCGATTCCCTAAATTATGATCGTGGCATTGCCTATGCCTTAAACAATCTGGGTGTGGTACAAAACAGGATTGGCAACCTGGACAAAGCATTGAGTTATTTTTTCCAATCCAGGCGGTTGCATCAGGCAATTGCTAATCAGGATGGGCTATCTGCCAGCCTCAATAATATCGGCACTGTGTATTCCTCCAAAAGAAACTATGACCGGGCACTTGAATACTTTTTGAGTGCTTATCGTATCATTGAGAAATCCCAGGACACCAGCAGGATGATCGGATCCCTAAATAATATTGGCAATGTACACTTGGCAAGAAATGAAGATCAGGTAGCACTGGACTACTACCAGGAGTCACTGGCGTTATACAATAGTCTGGACAACCGATATCAGGTATTTGACCCTCACGCAAATCTTGGAAACATCTATTTCAGAAGTAAGCAGTATGACAGTGCGATTTATCACTACAGCCGATCCCTTTCTGT
>QIMC01000076.1 GCA_003232185.1 Flammeovirgaceae bacterium
CGAACATCGAAGGAAAGCCTTTTTGGTGTCGATTGTAAACTTTATTAGTGATGTCGGTTCCACTCTCAGGAGTTCCTCATTCTCTGTTCGGCGTTCCTTGTTCGGTATTCGATATTCCTACCCCATCTCCCAACCTTCCCTAACCGCTTCTCTAATAAACTGATCAGCCTCTGGCAATCCCGTTGCTTTCATATTCTTAGCATCCCAGTAGATTTTCTCCCCCCTCATACGCAGCGAAAGTACTCCCAGGAGCGTAATTTCAGTCAGCCGAGCCGCATATTCGAAACTAGAGCTCGCACTCGGCCCTCCCTTTATGGCATCAACCCAATCACGGTGATGGCCATTGGTTGGTTCCAGAGGATTTAAGCTTTCGGGATATAGCCTGGGAGTCTGGAATGGTTGGTATACCATCACCCCTTTTTCGCCCATGTACATGGAACCACGCCCTGGCAGGGTAACTTCTTTGGGCATCGACTCGGGTTGAGGCGGCCTTAATCCACCAGCATACCAGGTTAGTTTTATAGTACCTTGCTTACTTGATGCTGGAAACTGGAAGTAACCTATTTCTCCATGAGGAGCTATATTTTCGTCACTATAGCCGGCAGGGAAAAGTTCCACGGTTTCAGGAGCGGACAGGTCCAGTCCCCAGGTTGGAATATCCAGTTCATGACAACCAAAATCACCCATAGCCCCGCAGCCGAAATCCCAGAAGTCGCGCCAGGTAACCGGTGCATATACCTCGTTAAATTCACGATCCGATCTGGGTCCCAGCCACAGGTCCCAGTTGAAACCAACTGGTAACGTTGAAGATCCGGTGGGAAAACCCCTTAAACCATCCGTCCAACGACTGGCTCCAACCCATGCATGTATCTCCGATATTTCACCCAGGACGCCTGATCTTAGAATTTCAACTGCTTTCCTCAATTCTTCTGTACTGTGCAATTGATTGCCCATCTGAGTAGCCAGGCCTTTTTCCCGGGCGACCTTTTGTACCTGGCGGGCCTCCCAAATGTTATGGGTTAACGGTTTTTCGCAGTACACATGCTTCCCTGCATTCATTGCCAGCAGGGACACATAGGCGTGCGTATGATCTGGGGTTGCACAAAGTACAGC
This sequence comes from Flammeovirgaceae bacterium, assembly GCA_003232185.1. GTDB lineage: Bacteria > Bacteroidota > Bacteroidia > Cytophagales > Cyclobacteriaceae > SZUA-3. The sequence continues at coordinate 1,114 of QIMC01000076.1, forward strand.
ATCAAGTGCCTTTTCCTCTTCCAGCATTTTGCGAAAATCCAGGTACTCCGCCACTTTATAATTTTGTGTAGTTGTAGAATAATGCTCCTCTATCATATCTTTAACAGGCCCACGACCGGCCAAAGACTTGTAATAAAAACGGCCAAGGTCCCAGTACTCTGCCGGGTCCGCAATGACAGTTACCTGAACATCCTTAAGTTTCATTAGTTCCTTTGCATTCTGTTTGCCCCTACCACCTACACCAATTACTGCAATATTTACCTTGTCACTGGGAGCAATAAAACCTGTCCCACCTAACACGTGGCGTGGTATAATGGTAAATGCGGTGGTAGAAATTGCCAAACTTTTAACAAATTTTCTACGGGTTGTTTTCGACTTATTATTGTTACTATGTATCATAATACTATTTAGATAAATCACACTGCTTGTGATTGGTTTCAGATTAGGTCTATATTGCAAAATATGAAAAATATTGGTCTTCTGATTTATTTGATATGCTTGTTTTTTGTTCAAGTTGATATTACCGCCCAATCCTCCAGAACCGATAGACTGGACTCCTTAATGGAAGCAAAACATGAATCTGGGGAATTTAACGGTACCATATTAGTTGCAATTAATAGTAAAGTGAAATATCGCAAAGCTTTTGGAATTGTCGATGAGAAACGGAAATTAAAAGGTGACACCCCTTTTTATCTGGGCTCCATGGCAAAGTCATTTACCGCTATGGCTATTATGATGCTTGCTGAGAAAGAGAAACTATCAATTAATGATAAGATCGTTGATTATTTCCCGGAATTACCTGATTTCATGGGAAAGATTACCATAAGGAATTTGCTTAATCACACTGCTGGTCTCCCTGACTACTATGCCATGGGCAAGTATGTAGACAGCATGACCAATGACATGGTATTAAAGGTAATATTGAACCTGAAAAGCCTTAAATTTCTTCCTGGACAAAAGTATTCATATAGCAATACCGGATATGTGTTATTATCCATGTTAATAGAGCGGGTCTCGAAAAAGTCCTATCGCAAGTTTCTCAGATGGCAAATTTTTGATCCCATAGGTATGGAATACTCAGAGGTTTTTGACGGAACCCAGCCTAAGATGCCTGGCAGGGCCCGGGGGCATACAAAATCTGGTGAGCGCAACGATTACCAATCGTTCACTACCGGTGCTGGTGGTATCTATTCTCAACTTGATGATCTTTTTCTTTGGGACCAGGCCTTGTATGAGGATAATTTGATCAGTGCTGAGTGGCTGGAGTTGATGTTCAGTCCTGCTACACTTACCAATGGAACCCTTTCATATTATGGCTTTGGCTGGGTACTTGAAGCTAAAAATCCTAAGATCGTACAACACTCAGGTAGCCTGGCGGGTTTTCGATCATACTATTATAGGGATATGGAAAACAACAACACCATCATCCTGTTGTCAAATTTCAGTAATGATGTGAAAGCCATTAAGCAAGATATTTTAAAACTATTGGAAAAATAAAAAATTTCTTGAAACCGGCGAAATTTCCGAGGCAGAGCCTAGAGGAATTCTTTTTGATTAAATCAAAGTCTTGCCTGCTGCAATTTTAAGATGGCCTGGGTATTTTCGAAGGTAACTACTCAGTTTTCTGTAAAACAGAAAAACGTCGCTCAATTACCCCATCGTCCATTAGTCTTCCCACCTGAATCTCTTTAAAACCTGCCTGACAGAATCTGTTCAATTTCTCTTGCCAATCGTGATCTTCCTTATGAATGTTTTGACTTTCCAACAGTACTTTGCCTTGAGCATTCAATAGTCCATGCAGTCGTTTCCCATAATTCTTCATATCTGCATCCAACCAATGATGGACTGCAAAGGAAAATATGAAGTCAAACTGCTCCTCGAACTCCATTTTATTAAAATTTCCCAATCTGAATTGAATGTTGGTTTTGCCAAGGTATACTTGGGTCATCTGAGCTATTTGAACCAGTGTATGGGTGATCTCTACTCCTACCGCCGACCTTACGTTTTCCGCAGCCATCAAAGTAAAAAAACCACAATTGCAACCAATGTCGAGTACCCTTTGATCGGGAGTTAAATGTTGATCCAGTTTGTATATTTTGTATCGTTCCGTAGTTGGACGTTGTCCTGGAAGGCCTAATTTTTCAAAACTTTGGTAAAACCCTCCTCTACCAAAGACCTGTTTTTCGCTGGACAGAACCTCATTCAAAACAGCGTTTATATCGATACTTTTCAGAATCTCCCGGTACTGCTGCTGAATCAATAGTAGTTCCTCAGGTTCAAAATATCTACTGAACCAATCGAAACCATAGTCAACTTTCATTGACCCGCTTTTTTCTACCAAGATTGATTCTACGTTATAATATAGTGCACAGGCAAGACGGTGAGAACCATCCACCAACCCAAGCTGTGGATTGACAGTTAATGGATATTTGGCATTAAATCCATGTCTGCTGAAGCTTTCAACCAGCGTCATCAACGTTCCATCTTTATTGGTATCCTCAGGTTTTATCTTTATGCCTTTTGAAATAAGATACCGGTTGCGTGCACGCTGCATTTTATGGTACAGACGCAGGCCGGTATTGTTTGCACCTTGTAGCTCTTCTATTGCCATATACCGCACAATGGCATCATACCGATTAAAAGTACCTTCCAAATTTTGTGATAGTAAGAGAAAGGCCGGTGAAACTTTCAATTCCAATGAATCAGTGAGGCGCAAAACGATAGACCTTATGCTCTTGTATATTCTGGAATTCTTCAATAACCAGATAAATTTATTGTTCATGACCTAACCTTAAATTTTGTCCAAAATGCCTCTGCGATAACTTTTACCCTTGCCCATGAAATAAAGTAGCGTTTCCTAAGCTCTTCGGCCCTAAATAAAAATTCAACTATGCTCGGATAATCATTCTCATGGCTGCTTGCCTTTTGTTTGCCGGGCTTAAATACCGCCTTAACGAATTCATTACCGTGAAGCATTTCAAAGTTATGCTTAGTGCATAAATTCCTCAAACTGGTTAGGCTAAAACTATATGAATGGGCATTTTGAAAATATCTTAAGGGATCGTTTCTATATCCCATAGCGATATTTT
>QIMC01000122.1 GCA_003232185.1 Flammeovirgaceae bacterium
GATACTGCTGTCCCACGCGGGAGAACCAAAGAATTGCTGGCTTCCCCTTGATGAAATGACTGTTAATAACGATCGAAATTACTTTACGGAGTATCCGGAATTTCATATGTATCTGCATCCTGAACTGCCTTCTTATGAAGATCAGATCCAGGCACGAAATAATATGTTAAGTAAAAATACTGAACTTACATTTATTGGCGTCCACCTGGCCAGCCTGGAATGGAGTGTTGACGAAATTGGCAAGTTTCTGGACAGGTTTCCTAATGCCTCAGTTGACCTGACCGAAAGAATCCCTCATTTACAATATCAATCCCGTGAAGACAGAATTAAGGTGAAGGATTTTTTTATTAAATATCAGGACAGGATTACCTACGGTACAGATTTTGAAGAGGAAGATGATCATGACCCTGAGGAGTTAAAAGAGCGGATGCATGGCAGATGGTCGCGGGACTGGAAATACTTCAATACAGAGGAAACAATGACTGTGCCGGAGTTGGATACACCAATTCAGGGATTGGGCTTGACTAAACCTGTGGTGGATAAGATTTACAGGATCAATGCAGAAAATATTTTTAAAGATGCCTGGGAGTAGCCAAAAATGTTGGATAACCGGCTCAAAGGTTTTAACCCAGGCTTATACTTTCGATGGTAATTTTGTATGGGATAATCTAAGCACCAGTGTTTTGATTTTGGCTTAACATAACTCAAAAATAATGATGACGGCTATTCAAAAAAGGGTATTCCTTCTGTTGCATATTTTCTCATGCCTTCTTCATTGATATCCACGCCAATCCCCGGCTTTTCCGATAAGGGGATAAACCCATCCACTACTTTATCACCGTCATAGTCGACAATCTCTTCAAACATAGGGTTGGTATGGAAATATATCTGCCATTCCAATATCATAAAATTGGGAACTGAAGCACATACATGGGCTGATGACATGGCCGCTAAAAACGAGCCTACCATATGCGGGGCAAAAGGCACATAGTATAAATTTGACAAATTAGCAATGCGTTGACCTTCGCCAAGGCCTCCTGCTTTTTGTAGATCAGGCATTATAATATCTACAGCGCCTATTTCCAGCAGACGTCGGAATCCGTAGGCCAGGTAAATATTCTCTCCGGCGCAAATAGGTGTACTGGTGGAATCGGTAATCTTCTTGTAAGCATCAACGTTTTCCGCCGGAATGGGTTCTTCCAGCCACATTAAGTTAAGCGGTTCTAATAATTTTGCTACTCTTTCACCAGTGGTGGCATCGTAACGACCATGCATATCTGCGCAAAGATCTATGTTAGGGCCAACAGCTTCTCTGGCAGCTGACATCTGATCAAACATCCGCTGCAATTCTGCTGGGCTGGCGGTCCAGTTATATTGATCGTATTTGTTGGGGTCGTTCCTTTGATCTAAATCAAACTTTACCGCAGTAAACCCCATGTCCACAGCATTTTTTGCTGCTTTCCCGAACTCATCCGGAGTGGGTAGCTGGTTCTGATACAAGGCGGTATCCATATATAAGCGAATCTTATCTCTAAACTTACCACCAAGCAGTTGGTAAACGGGTAGTCCAAGGGCTTTGCCGGTAAGGTCCCAAAGGGCGGATTCCACAGCGGTGAGTACCGCTATGTACATTCCTGATTGGGCACCTGCAAAGAATCCTGATCTTCTGATGTCTTCAAACAACCGGTGCACATTTAGTGGGTTTTTATCGACCAACATCTTTTCAAATCGCTTAACCAAATGGTATGTTCCCGGTGTGGCATCCACACCTTCTCCACACCCCCAAAGATCCTGATTTGAATAAATTTTGACGAAAAGTCCGTGGCCATTGCGAATGAATCCGCATTTTATACTGGTGATTTTCAGGTTTGAAGGTGCAGAAACTAATGAGGTTTTTTCTACAGCGGCTTCCAGCTCATTGCCAAATGGAGCAAAGGCCGCAAAAACGCCGGTGAAAGCAGTATTTTTCAGAAAAGAGCGTCGGTTTTTAATAATCATAAAAGTCTACCAGGTTCTGGTTTTTAATAATTCTTGAATCTGTTCTTTAGGTACCGGTAATTCATCAATGTGATGGTTGAGCCATTGTGAAAAGTCCCGCTCAATATCATCTGACCATCGACTGTCTATTTGACCAGCAGTGTACCTCTGTTCTCTAAGACGTTGATGACCGAACATATCCCTTAATCGGATGACTTCAGAAATTTTAACCACCTTTTCAGCCAGATGGGGAGGAATCACCATTACTCCACCATCCCGACCCAGTATCACATCACCAGGTATTACCATTACTTGGCCAATGCAAGTCGGGGTATTAATGCCCACCAAAGTAGTATTTAAGCGGCCATCCGGATTATTTAGATGATGGGAGGGGTGATAACTTCGATAAAAGGAAGTAAATGATCCTATCTCTTTAAGACCATTGACATCTCTAATGGCACCATTGTACACGATGCCGTTTCCCGATTTAGCATATATTGAATTCCCCAAATTATCTCCGATAGTTGGACCGTCTATGTGTGCTCTAAATTGGTCAACTACATATACATCACGGGGGACTAGCATGTCAATGGGCCAGGAATTTTGAGATTTAATTCGTCCGTCAACCTGTCCTTGCTGATTTATTACCCTTTGGACGTCCGGACGACCTGGCATAAAGGTGGCAGTCAACGCCCTGCCAACCAAAACACTATCAGGGTTAATGGTGATCCAGCCTTCTTCGAATTGATTGGTATAATTTTCACCTTTTAAAACTGACCAGGCTTCTTCCAGGGTGACAAACTTCATTCGGTTCAGGATTTCATCCGGGACTTTTGGACGACCATCCTCGAACCGTTCGCCCTCCCAGTTGGGCGTGAGTATTAACAAATCATTCTTGGAAATTTGCTGCCCCTGTATGGATAGGTTTAAGCAGATCAAGACTAATATTGGCAGATTTCGGAAGAGGGGTGCCACAGATTTATTATTCATGGATCGACAATTAACAGATTGATAAAATATCTTGGACTTTTTGGTTAATCGTCCGCGTAATATCGACCGAGATGTTTTACAATGATTTTTCTAAGCTCAAAAGGTTCAATGGTGCCTTCTTTTGCGTAAACATATTCACCGCCGGGGGCCACCAGCAGGGAATAGGGTAACGACCCCTTCCAGTTTTTATCCACCACCTCAATTAGTTCATAAATGTCATCTCCACTATATAAATAGTTTTGATTGGCCGCTTCCATTTTTGTCAACAACTCAAGGGCTTTTTCCTTCTTAGCGGGTTTATCTGTACTGATGGTAATAAACTCGAAATCACGACCGCGATACATACGGTCAGTGTTTACCAGTTCGGGCATTTCAATGATGCAAGGACCACACCAGGTGGCCCACAGATTGATCAATCGATATTTCTTGCTTTGGTTGCTTACCAGGGTTTTGATTTCTTCCAGGGTTTTTTCTTCTATGCTTACAGGATCCTTAGCCCATTCTTCTTTGAGTTTTTTAGTCCATGAGTCTTTCCAGGACCATTTTATAGAACAGCCAAATGTTTTGGTCTGGTTGGTGGTTGGGTTTTCCCCTGAAAGCAACTGATCAAGAGCCAGGGCCAAGTCTTTTTTACCAGGTGTAACATACGGATCTTCGGTATCGTCAATCCTGCCGCTGTATTGCAATTTCCTTTCCTGGTCAAATACAAACACATGTGGCGTGGCCACTGGTCCGTAGGCCAGAGAGACCTGCTGAGTTTCACCATCATATAAATAAGGAAAATTGTAACCCTTCTCTTTGGCCCTGATCTTCATATCGCCCAGATCATCATTCAGATCTGAATAGCCCAGTTCAGACAAGCTAACTGCATTGGGATCATTGGGTGAAATGGCCACAAATCCTACTCCTTTTGGGCCATACAGGTTTACCATCTCTATAATCCTATCCTCATATGCCTGGGCTGTGGGACAATGGTT
>QIMC01000488.1 GCA_003232185.1 Flammeovirgaceae bacterium
GGGAGAAAATGCTCGTCACACCATTAGAGAGATCAAAACATATGGGGAGCTGTCCGCTATCAAACCCTTGTTATAGCAACTACATGCCCGATATGGCGAAGTTGAGTTAACGAAGCCTTACAAACACCTTTCGTACATTGAGGAGAAATTTACAGGGTATCCACCAGTGGTTGAGTACCTGGAAAATGGAAGAAATCTACAATTTATTGATTCCATCATGTACAAAACTAATTCTGGAATGTATAGACTGAAGAAAGAATTCTATCATTATGTTCCTAGTTTAGTTGAACAAGCCCCTAGGAGCAACCATTACGCAGGAAAATTATATGTATTAATCAACGGGGCTTCTGGATCCATGGCCGCTGTTGTTGCAAGTTTTATTAAAGAATATAAAACAGCTACCTTTATAGGAGAAGAAAGCGGAGGAACAATGGAGGGCAATACCAGTGAGGCCTATACATTCTTAGTATTACCCAATAGTAAAATACGTGTGATGATTCCATTGACAAAAAAAGTTTACAATCTCAACGCGATCAAGGGTAGAGGAGTACTGCCAGATTATAATATCGCTCCAAGAATTGACGACCTGTTAAACGCAGTTGACACTGAACTGAATTTTGCTCTTGACCTAATTACCGAAAAAAAGCAAATAAAATAGCCTGGCTTAAGCTATCGAATCTTTGTCATCTATAGCTCTTTCAGAGTAAAACCTTTATTGATTATCCTAAATACTGAACGGACTAGTTTTGGTCCAGCCTGGGGCCAAAAGCAGACATATAAATCCTGCGTTTTGTTTTACTTTTCTTAAGGGATTGGCAGTAACAGCATTTTGAATAAACTATAGTGCGTATAAAAGCTATTATCATAATGCATCTGTGGACGCATCAATAAAAATCATACCAAAAAAGACGAGCTCTTTGCTAAGAAAGGATTGATCAAAATTGATTTAATCCCGTTTGGGAATGATAGTTTTTTCACCCCTAAAAATGACGCATTATCTTATTTAAAACGAGATCAGCAAAATGGAGATGTTAAAACGCTACTCATTAATGCAAGTGATTTCAGGAATTTCCAATTTAAACGAAAGTGAATCTGTAACCTTCCCTAGGCATCTTAAGAACGAAGGCCGATTGTAATAAGCAGTCGGCTTTTTTTGTGACTAAAGTTTAACTTGGCCTTGTAACCAATGGTTGTAATAACTGGTGAAATATTGAAGATATATTAAAATAATATTTATCTTTCTTTGGGAATACTAAATGAAGGTTTGGGTCCCCACTTTCAAATTCACTGAAAGTAAAGCAAACAAAATGGAACAGGTAATTGAAGCCCCTGCTAAAAGAGAAACCTATTTCGTAAAATTTCATGGTAGTTATAAGCAGTATCTAGGGTTATCGCTCTACAATATAGTTTTGACAATTATTACGCTTGGGATTTATTATCCATGGGCTAAATGTGCTATACGGAAATTCCTATGGCAAGAAACAGAAATTGCCGGTTCAAGATTCGAGTGGCATGGTACAGGAAAGGAGATGTTCAGAGGCTTCATTAAAGCTTACCTCATTCTGGGTGGGTTACTTGCTATAATTAATTTTGGCCCTCTTTTTCTCCCACCGGAACTGTTAATCTGGTCTATAATTGCAGCATATCTTTTAATTCTTCTCTTTATCCCACTAGTCTTACACGGTATGGCGCGTTATCGCCTTTCAAGAACAAGTTGGAGAGGGATTTATTTTGGTTATCGGGGTAAGCTGAAAGAGTTTTATGGATTTACGGCCAGGGATTTCCTACTTACTATTGTAACGTTTGGCATTTACGGATTCTGGCTGCAAACCAACATAAGACGATATATCCTTCAGCATGCCCGGTATGGTAATGTATCAGGCGATTATGACGGTAAAGGAGGACAACTTTTAGGACTGGCTTTCCTTCAGGGTTTGTTAGTGGTAATTACGTTATACATCTATACCCCGTGGGCCATCATTGAATTCTTTAAGTTTCATGTTAACAATACCTGCTTAATTCAAAATGACAAGAGATACTACTTTGAAACTAATGCATCAGGAGGCAAGTACTTTGTAGTTTTAATTAAAGCGATCTTGTTAACAATTGTCACTTTAGGAATTGGTGCACCCATAGCTCAGTTAATGATCCATAAATATTTCGTCGAGACATTAAGTATCTCAAAAGGCTTTGATTTTGATATCATTGAACAAACCGAAGAATCATACAGAGATGCCACGGGAGACGATATGGGTGATATCTTAGACCTTGATTTTTAATTAAGCCTTGGACGCTTTTTTTAATGATGGCAAAACCTCGAAGAGGAGAAATTGCAAAATTGAATTTCACCTTGGCAAACTTAAAATCAGCTATGTTAATGATAAGCAGGTAGCTCAAACTGCAGAGTGGGAAATATCCAAAATCAATAAAATAGATGTAAGGACATCCAGTACTACCCTGAAGTATGGCGAGTTCCCTCAGGAGGTATTGAAACTAGCAAATCAAAATGATCTTAATTACCTAATCTCCAGGTATCCTGAAGCAGGATTTCATAAATCAACCTATAATACTTTTGTTTCTTACGGCTGGACGGGTTTAATAGTTCTCATATTTATCGGAATTTTATTTGGCCTCGTTTTCTTCTTTTATGGAGCCCCTGCCTTGGCAGAGGCATTTGCAAGAACGATCCCGGAAGAATATGAGACGTACATAGGAAGGAATATTCAAGAAACCTATCTACAGTATCTGGAAGTTGATACCTCCAGAAGCAGAATGGTTCAGCGTTTCCATGACGAGCTTGAATACGAATCTAGGTATGACATTCATATTGTTGTTGTAGAATCTGACATTGCTAATGCATTTGCGCTACCAGGTGGGTTCATCGTGGTATATTCAGGGATTCTTGAAATGATTGAAAAAGAGGACGAGCTAGCTGCCTTATTAGCTCATGAAGTATCCCACGTTAATGGCAGGCACTCGCTCAGAACGATCAGCCGAAACCTTTCTACTTATCTATTGCTATCGATATTAACAGGTGATGTAGGGGGATTTTCGAGTGTCATTATCGAAAACAGCAATCTTATCTCTAGCTTATCCTTTTCAAGAAATCTAGAAAAAGAAGCAGATATTGATGGAATCAACCTAATGATAAACGCTGATATCAACCCTCAAGGAATGGTGGATTTATTTAAGAGGTTTGAATATTTAGGCAATTCAATTGCCAATAACATCAGAAAAAAGCCAGACATTGATTCGACCGGTTCGTTTGTAAAAAATGACAGTTCCCAAACATGGAGAAAGGTCGCAAGGAAGAAAACCGAGCAGTTATTATCAACTCATCCATTTCCAAGTAACCGAATTGAATACCTAGAAAGTGCGTTACTGGATTTATCAATAAGAGATTTTCAAAATAAAGGATCTCTTGAATATTTGTTTGATGATATTAAAAATGAAACTGATAGTCTATATTCTAAACTTTAGTCATTATTAAAGGTTGGGAAGAAGTCCTTTGTGGACTCGGGCTTGTTTATAAGTTTCTTTGAGACCTACTAAATAAGTTCTCTTTATTATCTTAACCTCTGTAGAATCAGGAGCTTTCACGGTGGTGAAGTGTTTCCAGGTGTCAATCTTCTTAACGTCCACCTTCCCTTCCCCATGGAGTTTAGGCTTAAATACTACTCAATCTAAAAACTGACACACCCACATCTTTTTGTAGTGACTGAGATTTAATCAAATCGTGGGTTTTCTTTAACATTCTATCTAGGAGTATACCTGAAACATTATAATTTCACGACTACATGTTCATATCTTATACGAAATTTATCGTACTTTCCGTTCAATTGTTAAAAATGAATTGCCTACCGATGAAGATATATCCTATGTTATTGATGGTAATATCACTCTTCAGCAGCTGTGTCGGAAATAATGAGCATCAAG
>QIMC01000276.1 GCA_003232185.1 Flammeovirgaceae bacterium
GGGGGGTCGAAGACATAAAAGCCTATGAACTGGGGTTAAACAATACCACCAATGCTCAAAGCTTACTGGTGATATTCGAGCAACTGGCCAATGGAAAAGTAGTTTCTAAAGAAGCTTCAAACATGATGATTGAAGTACTCAAACGTCAACAACACAACAATATAATCCCCTCCCTGCTACCGGAAGATGTTAAAGTTGCCCATAAAACAGGCAGTATAACCGGAGTGCAGCATGATGCAGGCATTGTGTTTCTACCTGATGGCCGCAAATATGTGCTGGTCCTATTGTCCAAAGACCTGGTTGATTCTAAAAGGGGAACCAGATTGTTTCAAAATATCTCCAAGATGGTTTATGACTATGTAACACAGGTTCAAGCCATCCTTTGAGATTATTTGCAGATATCCCTAACAGATTATCAATAATAAAAATCACCAGTACATCGTATTGTGATTACCTGAAAACCACATTGAGTGGACCACCCTGCTACATTTTACTGATCTCAAGAATAGTTTGAGAGATTTGCTCGGCTATGCTTTGATAAGTTGCTTGCGACGACAGCAATTGCAGGTCCTGACTGTTTGAAATAAACCCCAGTTCCAACAGCAATGCCGGGCAATCAAGGTTTTTTAATACCGCAAAATCTCCGGCTTTAATAGTGGCTGATTCTGAACTGGAGGTTAGCCCCTTCAAGAACAATGTACTGTATTCTTTAGAAAGATTACTTTTATTATTTTGCTCTGAATAGTAAACCTCCAACCCTTTTACCCTTCTATCATGGTGATAATTGATGTGCAAGGATATAAAAAGATCCGCTCCGTTGGCTTTAGCAATCTGTACCCGATCGCTCAGGGTCATCATTACATCTGAATTTCGGGTAAGAATAATTCTGGTCGTGGATCCCGCAGAGGTCCCAGCTATGGCCTTGGCAATATCCAAAACTATATCCTTTTCGAAAATAACCTGATCGGGATTGCTGGCCCCAAAATCTACTCCACCATGTCCGGGGTCAACAACCACGGTAAAAACTGAGGAGTCTTTCGGTAAGAATTTTTTGACCTCACCAAACCGCAGGGACATAGTGATTAGTGCAAATATCAATACAAGCAGGGACGCTAAAAATTTACTTCCGAAAATAAAAGAAGAGGATCTTGATCGATTCATCATAGTAATTCTGTTTTTTATAAAGGAATAGTTAAAACCACTGGCTTGAAGCGGGTAATTTTCTTTTTTAATAAAGCCCAATAATTTATTGCCATACTCCACAAAGTTAGACTCCTCCCGGATCACGTAATCATCAGCGTAATACTCGTGGTTGTTTTTTATCAGCGATCGAAAAGCCCATAACAAAGGATTGAACCAATAAAATATCAGCAATGTTTCGATGACCACTAAATCAATGGTGTGAAGGTGATGAGCATGGACTGATTCGTGGCGTATAATATCCCTGTCGATGAGTTTGTTTCGAAAGTCATTTTGATTCAGGAAAATTTTGCCACCGAAGCAAAAAGGGCTGATCCTTTCAGCAACCAATGCCAGGTTCAAGCCGTCAAATTGGTAGCTAGACGATCGGGAATATAGTTTTCTTATTCCAACTAGATTATTTAGGTATCGTGCCATCATCAAGGCAACTCCCAAAAAGTAAATGAGCAAGCCAAAAATATAGGTAGAGGCACTGCTTATCTCAAATTTAGTATTCGAAATAGCTATAAAATTTGATTGCTCTATCAGGGATAAATTGTTATGAACAAATTGAAAATGACTTTCATCAATATAATCACCAGTATTAGGGATAGATATATTTGCCATTGGAGCAAGTAGTGAAATTAACACCGCTGCTAGCAAATAAAACCTGTTGAAAACAAACCACTTATCCTTGTTAAAAAACAAATAATAGCTAATCAAAAAAAATGACAAGTATATACTAGATTTTAATATGTATATCAAAATCATTTCTTTTTATTCTTGATTTGTTGATCAATTAGATTTTTCAGTTCCTCCAGTTGCTCCAAGGACAAATCGGATTTTGATGCAAAGAAGGAAGCAAATTGTGCAGTTGAGTCATTAAAAAAATTATGCACAATCTGATTGAAATATTTCCCAAAATATTCGGCCTTTTTAAGTTTAGGAAAGTATTCTCTTACTTTTCCACGTTGTATAAATCCTATATAGCCCTTTTCTACCATTCTGCTGAGAATGGTAGCAATGGTGGTATAAGCAGGTTTTGGATGGGGAAACTCTTCAACCAGATCCTTCATATATCCTTTTTCGAGTTTCCAAAGGTGCTTTATGAGTTGCTCTTCAGTCTTTGCAAGCTTGATCATTACTAACTAAGTAGTTTATGTACTACAAATATAGTAATACTATTCAAGATTACAAAATTTGGCATACTTACTTAGTTACTATTGCTCAATAGTTCAGGTAGTGAACATTAAATTAAGCACCATAATCAACTTTATATTTTTTATTGTTTAAATATTTTATGATTTATGCAATAGACTCTTATAGATTCAACCAATAGGTTACTTTGAAGACAAGCGCCCTTGATTTGGGTCGGTTAAAGTCGATAAATCTGCCTTCCACTCCGGCAAAATAGTTATCCGTATACACCAGAAAAATGTCTGAAACAGGTTTATACCGCCATTGGAAACGGGTGTTGATATTTACATTGTTTATCTGGTTATTGTACTGAATGAAGGTCGTCCAGAATATGTTTCGGGTAAATGTAATGTCAATTCTTGGCCCAATCAAAAACAGATTTGCATCGTTATAAGGGTCAGGCAGTCGAATTCTATTGAGGGCAAAATTCATGGCAGCAGTTACTTTCTTCGAATGTCGATAGGACAAAGTCCCTTCCAGGTTCAATCGAGTACCGTTGAAGTATTCCCCTGCGCCCGCGCTGAGTTCATAAAAGAATGACTTCCGCTGGTCCGAATTGAAGTTGGCAACAATAGAATTATATGTATAGTCCGTACCTTCAGGTAGTTCAGGGCCATCGGTACCGGTTGGATCAAAAGGTTCAAACAGATAAGTATATTTTCTGCCTAAGCGCATCCAGAACCTGTCGTCGTTTTTAGAAGTGATCCGGTACAGCAGGTTAACGTCCCAATCAGTGAGCCCATAGATACTGTTTCTGATAACATCCACATCGAATCCTGGCGCATGTGCCTGAATACTTCCATTCGACGGGTAAAAATTATGATATATGGAGCCTCGGACCTGATTGAAATCCGTTCTCCGTACAAAGCCAACTTCCGGATTAAAATTAGCACCTATGGATCTGAAATCTGTGCTCGCTTCCCAGCGATATGTTTGGTAGTTGACACCTGCTCCCATGGAATAAGTTGAATCAAGTGCTTGTCCGTCGAATGACCGATGATAATATCCCTTTCCACTCCATTTGTTATCGGGGGTGGCAAGGTTCAGGTCAATGCCTAAGGTGCGGTTCCAGATGGATGGTTTTATTTGAAGTTCACCGCCAATAGAATCCTGAAATGCTTGTTTGCTGACTAGAATTGCTGCAATATTGGATCGCTCTCCTATTCGGCGTTGCACGGAAGCAACTGTATAATTGATCGATGGCAATGAGATGCCTTCTTCTTCCGATGCCTGAATGGTCATCACACCCAACCTCCATTTATTGTCAATATTCCCACTCACCCTGGCACCTAAATAGAGTTCATTCATAATGTTGGTTCCGGTGGTAGTATCACTGGTTATTCCGATTCTCCGCGAAAAAAAAGGCCTGGCCCCATCGGATCCAAAGGAGGCAAACAAGTCAGCATTTTCCAGGAAAAATTGACGTCGCTCAGGGAAAAATATTTCAAATCGATCGAGATTGGTTACTTGTTGATCAACTTCAACCTGTGAAAAATCCGGGTTAACGGTGAGATCGAGATTCATAGCAGGGGAAAGTGCAATTTTTGCATCTCCCCCTA
>QIMC01000041.1 GCA_003232185.1 Flammeovirgaceae bacterium
CCACAAACTAACACCCCCTTCTCTCAATTGATCTTCCCAAATCAGTTTGACACTGAGAGGTGCGCTTTAAAAGGTCACTCCAGCAAAATTAATCCCAGTCAGACGATGCATATTGTAATCAAATGTGCTCAGATCATCAGGGTTAAGTTGGGTGATGTCATCATAACCCATAGAACGAGCAGCAACTTCAAGCAGTTCTTTGCACGCGTTAAAAAAGTTGTATAATTGATCTGCGGATTGGTCAATCATTAGGCGTGCTCTTAAATTTTCCTTTTGAGTGGCAATCCCCACTGGACAATTGTTGGTATGGCAAGCACGCATTCCAAGACAACCGATGGCTTGAAGAGCGGAATTTGAAACAGCCACAGCATCCGCTCCTAATGCCAGTGCCTTAATGAAATCGCTGGGAACCCTCAGTCCCCCGGTAATTATTAGGCTTACATGTTCTGCTCCTTGTTTGTCCAAATGTCTCCTTGCCCTGGAAAGTGCAGGTATTGTCGGCACACATATGTGATTTCGTAAGATAATTGGAGCTGCTCCGGTTCCTCCTCCACGTCCATCGAGGATAATATAGTCAGCACCGGCTTCCAAGGCAAAGTCGATATCTTTTTCAATGTGGCTTGCGGCTAGTTTAAATCCGATGGGTATACCTCCGGTTACCGATCGTACCTCATCACCGAATACTTTAAAATCTTCAGCCGTTTGGAGATCATCACTGAAAGTGGCCGGGCTGATAGCACTTTGACCAGCTACAAGCCCCCGAACTTCAGCGATTTCTTTAGTGACTTTGTGACCTGGCAGATGTCCGCCGGTGCCAACCTTGGCACCTTGCCCTCCTTTAAAATGAAAGGCTTGAACCCTTTTTAGTTTTCCCCATTCAAACCCAAATCTGGCGGATGCCAATTCATAAAAGTACCTTGAGTTGTTCTCCTGTTCCTCAATTAACATACCTCCCTCCCCAGAACATATACCGGTACCTGCTTTTTCAGCCCCTTTTGACAAGGCAATTTTTGCTTCTTTACTGAGGGCTCCAAACGACATATCTGAAACAAAAATTGGTATTTTTAAGGTAAGAGGCCTTGCGCATTTAGGCCCTATTGTGACTTCTGTTGATACTGAATCTTTGTCTAACAGGGGCTTTCTGGCCATTTGTGCAGGCAAAAACTGAATATTCTCCCAAACCGGCAATGTATTGCGGTCAACACCCATAGCACTTGTGGCCCCGTGATGGCCATATTGAGTCAATCCATGTTGCGCAAGGTGCTTGATGTATAAAGTATATGGCTCCGTACTTTCAGGATGTGTATCCATGAAATTTCCAAGATATTCTTCTGGGTGGAACCGTGAGGGTATTACTTTTTCAAACTCCTGTACCTCATTTTCATCAATGTATACTCCTCCCTGATGGATAACCTCCTGAAACTTATGAAGGATCTCGCTGGGAGCATACTCACTTACCCCAGTATCAATTCGATAGTCCCAATTGTGTAAACCGCAAATAAGGTTTTTACCCTCGACGATTCCGTCACTGAGCAGTGCACCGCGGTGTAGACATCTTCCGTATAGTACACTGACTTGGTCGTTATATTTGATAACCACCAGATCAGTATTTAATACCAAAGCATGTTGCGGGTCTTTTTGTGGAAGATCTTCAAGATTAGCTATTAATACCGGGTTTTTAAGGGCAAGTAAAGAGTTGGAAGTCTGCATTAGTTTTAGTTATTATGAGTCAACCTAAAAGTAGCTTTAATCGAACACAAATCAAATCACCTATTTCACTATATAAAGGCCTGTATGATTACCGTTTGGTTTACTAACTTTGAGTAATGAATTTTCAACAGCCTCTGCTATTGTATGGATTGTTGGCGTTGTGCATTCCTGTGATTATTCACTTGTTTAGCTTCCGCCGAACCAAAACGGTTTATTTTTCCAATAGCAAATTCTTGCAACAAGTAAAGGACTCTAAAAGTGCCAGGCAAAGGTTGAAGCACCTGCTGGTAATGGCCTCTCGATTATTGTTTCTCTTTTTCATGGTAATGGCATTTGCCCAGCCGTTCATACCGAGTAAGGAGTTAGAAAGCCAACAAAGCTTGGTATATATATATTTGGATAATTCATTAAGCATGAGCAATGAAGTGGCCAATAATTTGAGTGCTTTTGATCTGTCTATCCAAAGAGCAGAGCGAATAATAAAATTGTATCCAAGAGAAACAAGATTCAAGTTCCTCACCAACGATTTTTCAACACCGCTAAGAATGTTTCGCACCCAGGATGAGATTTTAGATCTTCTAACTGAGGTGGGACACTCGGGTGTAAATAGGAGCTTCTCCGATGTATGGAACCGTTTGAATGCACAGACCTCCTCTGCTAAAGCGGATTGGTATTTTATATCAGATTTTCAAAAATCGACATTTGCCGAGATCCAGACATTCACTGGTGACTCCACTCAAAATTATTTTATAGTTCCATTGATATTTAACAATACTGCAAATGTTTTTATTGACTCTGTTTATCTAAAAAACCCTTTCTTAGTTGCTAATGATCAAAACAGCATAGTGATACGTATGCAAAATACCGGAGATCAAGCGGTAAAGGATCTGGTGGTCAGTCTGACCATCAAGGATAAACAAATTGCCAATGCAGGCATTGATCTGCCTGCCTCGGGATCAGGCGTTACCACTATTAACTTAAACTTCCCATTGGAAGGTAATAATCCGGCTAAATTAAGCTTCCAGGAATTTCCGGTTTCATTTGACAACGAGTTTTACTTTAACCTGAACCTTTCACAACGGGTTTCGGTATTGGAAATTAAAAGTGATCATGAACCGACATCGGTGGCTAAGGTTTATGCCAACACCATGCTGTTTGACTTTAAGAGTTATCACATCAATAACCTTGACTACACCAGTGTGGGACAGGCGGATTTAGTGGTTATAAACTCAGTAAATCAACTTCCATCTTCATTAATCGATCGCCTGGAGGCTTTGACAAAATCAGGAGGCCATTTATTGATTATTCCTGGTACATCCCCGAACCTTTCTGATATCCAAAGATTAACTCCTTTTGCGAACGTGGAAATGAATCACGACACCTCCTGGGTGTCTTTGGAACCACCGGCTTTTCGGCACCCGTTTTTTAAAGACATTTTTGAGGATCAGGGGATTCAGTTGATTTCCATGCCTAAGGTGAAGCCTTCGCTTAAGTGGAATGCCCAGAGAGGTAGCAACTTCCTGGTGGCTAAGAATGGGATACCTTACTTGTCATCTGATTATCGCGGTCAGATTTATCTTTTTTCTACCTCATTAAGCCCGGAGTTCACATCATTTCCCCAGCATGCGGTATTTGTTCCAGTGATGTACAAAATCGCCGCACTTAGTAAGGCATTTGATAAAAAATTGTATTTCACTACCGACCAACAAGTGATCAGATTGACCCTGGACTCATTAGATGGATCAGAGCTTTTTACTATGACCAACGGAGATGAGGAGATTATTCCAGCTCAAAGAACACTGGGCAATGAACTTTATTTAGAGATGCCCTCAGATGTAATCAGGCCGGGTTTTTACTATCTCAGCACTCCTTTAGGACGTTTGGAAATCATCCCTTATAATAATAATCGTAGTGAGTCCTTGCTTGATCAATACTCCGAAATGGAATTGGCCGGCATGCTAAATAGCAGCTACATTTCTATACTAGATGGGGATAGGTTCAATCAATACACGGAAAAAATATTGCAGGCCCACTCAGGCCTTCCTCTTTGGAAATATGCTGTGATAATGGCCCTGATATTTTTACTAGTGGAAGTTTTGTTGATAAGAATTCTGAAATAAAGCAACGAATTTACTAATTTGCGCACCGAGAATGGAAATCCTGATCAAATCCGTTGAAATAATAGATAGGCCAGCGGAGAAATGTCTTGATCAAGAATGGTATTATTACAGAAATTACCACCCGTAATATATCAGCATCTAAAGTTATTGATGCCCGTAACCTAAAATTATCAATAGGTTGGTGCGATATGCGATCTCATTTTTGTGACCCCGGCCTTGAGTCCAAAGAAGACCTCATGAGCGGGCGGTTGGCAGCAGCCCATGGAGGGTTTACCGATGTGTTGCTACAACCAAATACTGCTCCGGTAGTAGCTTCTAAAAACGAGGTAAGTTACATACGCTCGGGCAATCAATATAATCTAACTCAATTACATGTTATAGGTGCAGTCACAAAA
The DNA here is from genome assembly GCA_003232185.1 of Flammeovirgaceae bacterium. Classification (GTDB taxonomy): domain Bacteria; phylum Bacteroidota; class Bacteroidia; order Cytophagales; family Cyclobacteriaceae; genus SZUA-3. The sequence continues at coordinate 4,226 of QIMC01000041.1, forward strand.
GATACCAAAGGCATAGAACTGACCGAGATGATCGATCTACATCATGCTGGGGCAGTTGCCTTTAGTGATGGGTTTGAACCTCTATGGCATACTGATGTATTTGGGAAGGCCCTACAATATTTGCAAAAATTTAATGGCCTATTGATCAACCGAGCCGAAGATAAAATGTTGTCATCTTTTGGGCACATGAACGAAGGCTTACAAAGCACCATGTTGGGGATTCCGGGGATTCCGCAATTGTCAGAAGAGCTGATGGTGGCCAGAGATCTGGCACTTTTGAAATATTATAATGGCAGACTGCATTTTGCAAACGTATCTTCGGAAGAATCCTTGGCAATGATCAAAACAGCTAAGAGGAATGGTTTAAAAGTAACTTGCGACGTGGCAGCTCATCAACTATTGCTGGATGACAGCCAGTTAGCAAACTTTGATACCAATTATAAGGTTAATCCTCCATTAAGGGGTCTAAAAACCAATAAAGCACTGATTAATGGTTTAAAGGATGGCACCATCGATATTTTGGTATCGGATCACCGACCTGAAGATGAAGAGGGGAAAAAGCTCGAATTTGATCTTGCAGCTTTCGGAATGACGGGAATTCAGGATTTTGGAGCGATGCTTCAGGAGATCAGTAAACAAGTTGACTTGGAACTGCTAATAGATAAAATCACCTACCAGCCCAGAAAGCTATTGGGTCTTGAAGTACCTGAAATTCGCAAAGGACAAAATGCTGTGCTTACTTTGTTTGATCCTTCAAAAACATGGTTGTTCGATGAGCATAGTAACCAGTCTAAATCTCGCAATTCACCAAATTTTGGCAAAGAACTTACTGGCAAGGCAGTGGCAGTTTTCAACAACAGTTTGATGCTCCTGGATAGTGACCTTGTACTAACCTGATAGGAAAATGGCTGAATTACTAAGACATCCTTTGATCAGGGTTCCCTTTCGCTATGCTATAATTGGTATAGTTCTTTATGGTACCTTATTTCTGTTGCTTTACTTCTTAGGGTATAACCCACTGGTAATAGGCAGGCCTTGGGACTTTGGATTTTTTCTTATTCCACTAATGGTATTTATATCAATCAAAGATTTCAAGTCCAATTATAATGATGGTGAGCTACGTTTCTGGCAGGGGATGTCCGGGGGATTTATAACCTATTTTTTTCTCGCGGTTTTCTGACTTTGGCAGATCCCAGTGTCCTTGAAGGATATATTAAAGACCGAATACAACTGCTTGAATCAAGTAAAGAGCGGTTTATTGAACAACTGGGAGCGGGTTTATATGAAGAGCAATTGGTAAAGATGCAAGAGCAGACGACCGCATTTATAGTGGCCGTGGACGATTTTTGGAAAAAAATGGTGATTGGCAAAAAATGGTGATTGGCCTATTTTTAACTATATTAATAGCTGTTCTACTACGTAAATAATAAATTTTCATTGTGAATAATAATGATCTGATAAAACCTGCAGTAAAATCAGGCCTAACTCTTGGGCTGATTGTAGTAATAATAACCTTATTGATTTACTTTGTTGAAGCAAAATTACTTGCAAATATTTGGGTAGGAATTGGCATTCTGGTTACTATACTGGTTCTGGTACTAGTATTTGGCATGGGGTTTCGTAAGCAATGCGGGGGTTTTCTTTCTTTTAAAAATGCCTTTCTTTATTCTTTAATTTTATTATTGTCAGCTGGATTAGTGAATCAATCATTTAACTATCTGCTATTTAACGTAGTTGACCCTGAATTAGTTGAAATAGTTGCCGATGCAGCAATTGAAAACACACAAGCTATGATGGAGAAATTTAACCTTCCTGATGAAGAAATTGATAAGGCGTTAGAGAACACAGAAGACCAAATTATCAATCAATACACTATAGGAGGGATAGTGAAAACTTATTTTTGGAGTATAATCGTTTACGCCATAATATCCCTAATCACCGGAGCTATCATAAAACGAAACGATCCACAGGAAACAATTTAGATGAAAGAAGGTTTGGATATTTCTTTGGTGATTCCTGTCTTTAATGAGGAAGAGTCACTGGAAGAATTGTATCAATGGATCCATGGAGTGATGGCTGCTAATGAATTTCAATACGAAT
>QIMC01000007.1 GCA_003232185.1 Flammeovirgaceae bacterium
GTAACCGCCGGTGTTGGTAACTGGATTGCTGATGAGATTTTGTACCAGGCCGGAGTTTATCCCACTTCTCCAACCAAGAATTTGAATCGGGATCAACTCCGGATAATCTATGACAAGATGAAAGAGATCATGCAAACTGCCATAGGAGTGGAAGCCATAAGGGAGGAGTTACCTGCTCACTACATCACTCGATACGGAAGAAAAACTTCAATCAATTGTCCACGGTGTAAAATAGTAATTGATAAAACTGAGGTAGGTGGAAGGGGGACCTATGCATGTGGAGGGTGTCAGGTGGTTGTGTGAGTTTTGCTTCGGGGCAAGTAAGTTTTTACATAATAAAATTTTGGAACACGGCATGCCTGGGGCCTCACTTCTGAGTATCCCTTCCGTGTTGGGAGCTTAATTGTTAGGCGTAGATTATTTACTTTTCAAACTTTTTAAATACTCAACAGGAGTCATTATTGGGATAGCAGATTTTTTAAAGTCTTTCACATTTCTGGTAATCAGTAAATTACTATCCATTTTTAAAGCGCAATGATATTGTAAAGCATCTTCAAAGTCTGAGAATTTTGATGAAAGTCCTTTGTCTATTATTTTATCTGACAAATCAGAAGTCTCAGAAATCACCTTGAACTTGCGAATTTTTTCTTTAACAACTTCATTATCCTCATATTTTGAGAGTAAATAAAACACAGTCGAAAATGAAAGGGCTGAGACAATCAACTTAACTTTCCCTTTATCAGCAATTGTCGCAATTATCGCAATAGAATTATAAAATGGTTCTCTTTCTCCAAGTGTATTTGTCGGACTCAACCAAAGCAAGGCAGGTAACAAAAACAGTCCTGCCAGCCATGCAAAACGTAGCCCCTGTTTCACACCAAATGCCCCGGTGGGTGGGCTTGTTTATTGCTGTCTATTTTAATTGATTGAGGCTTGATTAGCCCTCCCTATTTATTCCCCTTTTCATCATTTAAAAGGTTAGGAATAAAAATGGCACTAAACGACCAAAAATTACTCTTATAGCGCTGTTTTGTTCCATAATCCATGGCGTATTTTACACGAATATTGAATCTGCCTTCCCATGGCCAAACACCTGCACCAAAACTAACTGTACTGGTTTGATCTTTTGAATAAAGTGGAGTATCTAGCCACCAAACATCTTCACCCTTATCATTTCCAATTTGCCAATTATGGCCGTTTAATATTTCTAGCTCTAACCATGAAGTTAAGTACTGGCTTACGCCGTACTCTACAGTAAGTCTGTTGCCCGGTCGTACGTTTGAATTTTTTATTTTGCCGTTCATTTCAAAGGTGGGCATTACAAACAATGCTGTAGCTTTTTCTTGAAAGTAAAAATATGCAGGAGCTTGAAATTGATGTGTCCAGTACCCTTTACCCACATTGTCGGCAGCTCCAGTTACATATCTGCCGGTTGGAGCATAGAATGTATAGAAAAAAGATAAATCAATTTTATTATTAACTGACCATCCTAACCCAACTGGTAAAATTGCTATATCTCCTAAACCTCCGGAGTTTCCTGAAGAAATTACAGTTGTATCAGATGCCGAGGCGTGTATGTTCATCCTATAATTAGATGTTACAAATACAGGATTAATTGATGCCATATATCTTCCTCCTAAAATTTTAATATTGGAGGCATAGAAAAGAACTGGGACATTAATATATCCCGATATTTGGGGATTAAAATCCAAGGTAGTTTTAATCAATAATCGGTCTATTTCATAGCTTGAAACCTTATCCCCAAAACGATCATAGTAAGAGTTACTGTTGTTCCAATAATTATAATCAATTAAGATCAAGCCCGGCCCTTCAAGGACTGCTAAATCACGAATATTCATTAACCCAGGTTGGTATGCGCCTGCCTGGTAAGCACTAACATCCTGCGCATTAGCTATAGAATAGCCTAGCAAATTTATGAGAATGAATAATTTTATTTCTTTCATTCAATATTGCCCTATCGGATATTTTTGCTGAGAGTAGCGTGACACCAAATAATTTCATCAACCCTTTACCATGATTACTCAATAGGTCGTTTTTATGTTGCTATTTTTCTGGTATGTATGGGTCTTTCTGCCCGGTTTTAATCGGTGGATTTTGCTTCAGGGAAATCACATGCTCTGTAAGTTGACCCAGTGCAGCCTTTGGCACCCAGGTGTTAGGAAAGAGTACATTGTTTCTTTCCTGAGCATCGGTATAAAGATTATACACTCTAGGCATAGTGTAAGTAAGCTTGTTGCTGTTCCATGCATCTTGTTCACTAAAGTGCAGTTTCCAATTCTTCCATTTAACACCAAATATATCCTTACCCATGTAAACGATAAACCCATCACGACCAGAGTATTCTTGCTTTCCAACAATAAAATTGCTCATGTCTATACCATCAATAACTCGATCATTTGGAACCTTACCTCCAGCAAATGTCGCTAGAGTAGGGAAAAGATCCATAGCATGTACAATTTCATCGCTTGATCTCCCGGCAGCAATTTTTCCTGGCCAACGTATCACAAACGGTACTCGTAACGCACCTTCGAATCCAGTAAATAAGGTCCCTCGCCATGGTCCAGCCGAACCATTCACAGCAGTTTCAACAGTTAAATTTGTACTACCAAAATCAAGCGCTTCTGGTCCGTTGTCTGCTGTGAAAATAAAAATAGTATTTTCCGCAACGCCCAATTCGTCGATCTTATCAATCAACTCGCCCGTATAACTATCAATTTGCATCAACAAATCCGCCCATGGTCCGTTGCCAGATTTTCCTGCAAAATCCGGATGTGGCATAGTTGGAAAATGAGTTGCTGTGTAAGGCAGGAAAACAAAAAAAGGTTTTTTAGCCTTGGCCTGTTTTTCCATAAAGGTTAACGCCTTGTCCGTTAAATCTCGATCAATTAATGGACGATAATCTAAACGGTAGGGGCGTACTTTTTTTGGCGATGCTCCTTTTATTGCTTCCATTACATAGGTTTCTGAAACACCGCTTTCAGCAAAACCGTCTAAAGATGAATAAGCTGATTCATCTGTGGAGTTAGGAATACCATACCACTCGTCAAATCCCTGATCCGTAGGGAATCGTCCTTCAGTTCGTCCAAGGTGCCATTTTCCGAACATTCCTGTTGAGTAACCGGCATTAGAGAGCATTTCCGCCATGGTAACTTCCCATTGAACTAGACCATAAGCACCTTCACCAAGTGGTACGGTTCCATTTCCGCTTCTAATAGCATAACGACCTGTCATTAAAGTAGAACGTGAGGGAGTGCATTGCACTTCAACGTTAAAGTTTGTTAGTCGCAATCCTTCGTTAGCGAGTTTGTCTAATTGAGGTGTTTCAGCACCCCTTGTAATTCCACCACCATTAAAGCCAGGTTCGCCCCAACCAAAATTATCCATAAACACAATTATTATATTTGGTTGCTCTTGGGCGGATAGATTAGACATTACCAAAACAGTAAATGCTAATGATAGTATTGATTTTTTTATTCTCATAGTATTTCTTTTAAAAGGTTAATTGCATGGGAATTCGTTAAGATTTTCCGAGAACATACAAAGAGAAACAATGTGTTATACACTTTTTGAAGTAGGTTTTACTTACTCATTGTATTCCTTACCAGTTGCATACTCGTAAGATTTAATCACAATAGTTTTCACTATTTCAATTTCCTCTTCATTTCGTGGTGCATATACTAAAACCTCTTTTACGCCTTTGTCATAATACATATGTCTGACTCCCCATTTTTTTTCAATAATTTCATTTTCTATATCAGTTCCAACTACTGTATGAAAACTTCCATCCAAATGAATATGTGTAAATTCTCTACCACCAGAAGGAGGCATGAACGCATCTATATGTCCAACATCTTCATTTTCGTCTAACCACATTGCGGTTGATGTTGATACAGAAATTCGAGTTGGTTCTTTTCTAACTTTCGAGAAAGAACTAAACATCCAATCGTGAAATTTTTGATAAATATCCCGAGGGCTCTTATCAGAGAATTGTAACTGCGGAGGCACCTGACCTATTTCAGGTGAGTCCCCTTGTCTTTTAGGTAAATTAAAACTTGTTGTTTGCATACTTTCCTGTGTTTTTCGGTTAGGCGTACATCTTTCACCCGAGAATATTAAAAATGTACACGTGTAATTAATTCTAAAACTCTAAAACTCACGTGTAAAAATTTAAGTATTTATACGTGTACTTTTATAAAAATGCTGACATATCAGTTGCGCTGGATTTGCTTTGCTAATGCTTTGGCTTCTTCTGTAATCTCCTTAGGGAAATTGTTTATTTCTAGTATTCTTATAGCATTTGTAGTGGTAAGTTTTCCATCCTTCAGTTTATAGTCGAATGTCAGTAAACCGTTTTCGACAGTTTCAGCAAAATGAAAGTAATTGTAACTCTTACTTAGAAATTCGGTGAGTTCAAGGTCATGAGTAGAAGCAAAAACTAAATTTTCTTCAAGGTTAAGATATGACAATACCGCCTTTCCGGATGAAATTCTTTCAACAGTATTGGTACCCCTAAAAAGCTCATCAAGCAGAAAAAGATTTTGATAACCTGATTCGCTCTCATCAATCATTTTTTTTATCGTCTTGACT
>QIMC01000258.1 GCA_003232185.1 Flammeovirgaceae bacterium
GCATATCCTGATAGTTGATAAGTGGTTACTGTAGTTAGCATGGAAGTTGCAACTTCCACTTCATCCAGGACTTGACCAGGGGATACATTTTTGCTTAACAACGATTGTCCGCACACCGTAAGTTTCACACCTGCGGATTTCAACGACTTTATAAGTGGAATGTTGGGGTTATCAACCTTGTATCGGTCAAAATAGCTTTGGTTTTTCATTACTATATCATTGGCTTCCCCATGGATTGCCAGAACCACCCTAATCTTGTCCACAGAGGCACCGCCAATGGCGTGTAAGTTTATCATCCTGGCTACATTATTTAATGCGGGATTCAGCTTATCAGGAGACGCAGAGCCAGAGTATAGGTCAATTACAACCTTATAGTCGATATCAGCACTGGGCTTCATGGTAGCCTCGGTAATATTATAAATGCCTCCGTAGGTTTTAATTACAGGGTTTACCATCTCCTGTGCAAAGGATGGGGAGGCAAACAAGGCTAAAATAAGTAGTGGAAATACCATTGATCTTAACATAATTCTTGGTCTTTATTTTTTAACAATAACTAACTTTATTTTTACAATCCCAGCTGTCCGTAGTTTGTGACTACGGAGCTACACTCCAATTGCTACTCTCTAATCAAACTTAAATTTTCCCAAATCTACATTTCCCCCTGAAAGAATTAAACCTATACGCTTGCCACTGAATTCCCCTGGTCTTTTTAAAACTGCTGCCAGCGGTACTGCTGCCGATGGTTCTATCAGTATTTTCATCCGTTCCCAAACCAAGCGCATGGCTCGGATAATTTCCATGTCGCTAACAGTGATAATTTCATGAACATGATTTTGTATGATACCAAATGTTTTTTCACTTAATGAAGTAAGCAGTCCATCTGCAATGGTATTGGGTTCAATAGATGGATGAATCATTCCCATTTGAAGTGACCTAAAAGCATCATCGGCTCCTTCAGGTTCACCGGCAATTACTATGGCTTCAGGCAATAGATAGGCGGCAGCGAGGCAGGTACCTGACAATAACCCACCACCACCGACGGGTACCATCAATATATTTAAGTCAGGGACTTCCTCTATTAGCTCCACAGCGACCGTTGCTTGTCCGGCAATTATATTATAGTCGTCATAGGGGTGAATGAGAGTAACACCGGTGTCTCTTAAAACCGAGCGCAATGTCTCCTCCCTGGCCTGTTGAGTGGAGGCACAAAAATATATTTCTGCACCGTAGTCCTTTACGGCATTTATTTTTACTTCGGGGGAAGATTCTGGCATCACAATGTGGGCTTTACATCCAACATTTGCAGCGACTTTTGCCAAAGCCTGGGCGTGATTTCCGGAGCTGTGGGTGCCAACTCCCTTAGAAATTTTAGTAGCGGGCAGGGAAAGTACGGCATTATGGGCTCCTCTTATCTTAAAGGCACCGGTTTTTTGAAAGTTTTCACATTTGAAGTAAATGGAACATCCTGCTTGTGCATTGATCAACTCACTACTCATCACAGGGGTACGATGAATAAAAGGCCGAATCCGCTCATGTGCCGCCCGTATGTGTTCAAGTGTAGGTATATTTTCCATAGTTGTTATGTTACTGCTCATACTTGCAACCTGCAACCCACTTACCACTTATCACTTATAATCCCAGCCTCCCGGCCACGCCTCCAATAGCTATGCGGCGGGCAGGCAGGCGAGGCATAATTATTTAATGTGCTTCCAGCCAGTTCTGACCGGTCCCTATATCAATTTCCATGGGGACTTCAATAGGAAGCGCATTGGTCATTAAATTCTTTACCTGGCCAGTGACCTCTTCTAACTCATCCCGGTGTACATCAAATACCAGTTCATCATGTACCTGGAGTATCATTCTGGAACGCAAGCCCTCCTTTTGAATCCAATTATCAATTTTGATCATGGCTACCTTGATAATATCTGCTGCGCTTCCCTGTATGGGAGCGTTAATTGCATTGCGTTCAGCATAGCTTCGTACCGTGTAGTTTCGGGAATTAATGTCTCTAAGGTATCTTCTACGGCCAGTAATAGTCTCTACGTAACCATCCTCATGTGCTTGGGCAATGATCCGCTCCATATATTCTTTAATGGCTGAAAACTCTTTAAAATAAGACTCAATGATCTCCTTTGCCTCCGCCCGGGGGACTTTAAGTCTTTCGGAAAGCCCAAAAGCAGACATACCGTATATTAGCCCAAAATTCACCGCTTTGGCTTTCCTTCGCATATTGGCATCGACTTCCTCAATGGCAACTTTGAATACCTTGCTGGCAGTAGTGGTGTGGATATCACGACCGGCGCGAAAAGCTGCCATCATGTGCTGATCATTTGCAAAAGAAGCAGCTATTCGTAACTCAATCTGGCTGTAATCAGCAGCTAACAATACATGATTTTCATCCCTGGGAATAAATGCTCTTCTTATCTCTCTTCCCTTCTCTGTTCGAATCGGTATGTTCTGAAGATTGGGATTGATCGAACTTAACCTACCGGTAGCGGCGACTGCCTGACTGAAAGTGCTGTGAATACGACCGTCCCGGGGGCTGATCATCAAAGGAAGTGCATCCGCATAGGTGGATTTAAGTTTTTGATATACCCTGAAGTCTAAAATATGTTGTACAATATCATGATCATCGGCAAGTTTTACTAGAATTTCTTCACCAGTTGCGTACTGTCCGGTTCGGGTTTTTTTCGGTTTTTCAACCAACTTGAGTTTATCAAATAGTACCTCACCCAATTGTTTGGGCGAGGCAATGTTAAATTCCTCACCGGCACATTGATAAACGGCTTGCTGTGCCTTTGCACTTTCTTTTTCGAGTTCTATCGAAAGACCATGCAGCACCTTAGGGTCGATTCTGATACCTTCATACTCCATGGATGTAAGAACACCAATTAAGGGTAACTCTATTTCCTTATAAACACTGGCTAGTTTATCTTCCAGCACCACTTTTTCTTTCAGTTGTAATATCAAGTCAACCATTTCGCAGGCATAGTTGCTTAAAAGATCCTCAGGGACCTGACTCCAGGTTATCTTATTTCTACCGCTCCCAAGCAAGGTTTCTTTCTCTATAGGCTCATAGTTTAAATAGATATCTGCAAGGACACGTATACCATGACTGGATTCTGGATCCATTATATAGTGTGCAATTAAGGTGTCCCAATAAGGTGGTTTCACCACGCAACCTTCAGCTTTTAGCTGCAACATTGTTTGCTTCAGGTCGTGGCCAATTTTTAGCAGTTCTGAATTTCCAAATACAATATTTAGCTTTCCAATTATTTGCTTATCCAGATTCCTACTAGGTATAAAGTAGGCATCATGAGGAGCATAACTAATTGCAAGACCAAGCAGGGTTCCTGATTCGTCAGCAAAAGTCATCATACAAACGGCCACTTGATTGCCAAGGTGATTTATCAACGACTCAACCAGTTCTTTCGAGTCCAACAAGTGGTAATCCCTGATGACGTTATTCAAGCATTTTTTATCTACTTGTCCCGCAGGTTCATCCGTTTGAAGGGTTTCCTTTTCAGTAGTTGTAGTAAAAAGAGGCATTTGGGTGCCACTGTCAGAAGACTGTTTGTCTTCTTTTTCTTGCATTACCCTTTTTATTAGGGTACGGAACTCCAATTCATCAAAAATGGCTGTAAGTGCTGCTTTATCAGGCCCCAGATACGCGAGCGCTGATTCATCCCATTCCAATGGGACCTCCACATTAATGGTGGCCAATTCTTTGGAGAGAATTCCCTGCTCAGCATATTGGGTAACCATTTCCTTTTGCTTTCCCTTTAATTCATGAGCATGGGCTATCAGGTTTTCAACCGACCCATATTGCTTCAATAACTTCACAGCAGTTTTTGCACCTACCCCAGGAATTCCGGGAATGTTATCAGATGCATCG
>QIMC01000028.1 GCA_003232185.1 Flammeovirgaceae bacterium
GATGGTGCTATATGACTTCCTTCATGAAGAAAGCGTTTCTCCCTACAAAAGGCCAATTCTAATTAGATTTGGATTCGTATTGTAATAAGTGCCTGCCCACCGTAGCCTGAAAGGCGAAGGAGGGGATTTGTGCTGTAAAAATCGGTCGTAGCAGCATGCTACGACCAGTGCATCGAGGGATTAAAACAGGGCTGAGGCAATTTTGTGAACCGGCTCGGCCTTACCCATGGAATAAAAATGTAGCGAGGGCACCCCAAACTCTATCAGTTCCTTTGACTGCTGTATCAACTCCAACTTCCTTCACTTGACGGTTGTCAGTACATTTTTCTATCTCACAGGATAAAGCTTCTGGAATATCAATATGAAATATGCTGGGTAGCACAGTATTCTGACGTTTAACTGAGATTGGCTTTAACCCTGGAATGATGGGAATATCGATTCCAATTTTCCGACAGCTTTTTACATAATCAAAGTACTTCTGGTTATCGAAAAACATCTGAGTTACCACATACTCAGCACCTAAGTCCACTTTCCTTTTCAGGTTTTGCAGATCAAACATTAGATTGGGTGCTTCAAAATGTTTTTCGGGATATCCTGCCACACCAATACAAAAGCTGGTCGGGTTAGCATTTAGTAAATCCTCATCAAGGTATTGTCCTGCATTCATCTTTACTACCTGATCTACCAGATCGATGGCATAATCATGGCCAAACTCTTCAGGTTTAAAAACTCCTTCAGATTTAATTGCATCTCCCCTAATCAACAAAACATTGTGTATATCAAGAAAATTGAGATCAATTAGTGCATTTTCGGTCTCCTCTTTGGTGAACCCACCACAGATAATATGAGGAACGGTATCCACATTGTACTTATTTTGTATAGCTGAACAGATACCTACTGTGCCAGGTCGCTTCTTAATAGATCTTCTTTCAAGTAGCCCATGTCCCCGGTCTTTATAGACGTATTCTTCGCGATGATAGGTGACGTCAACAAATGGCGGATTGAATTCCATCAATGGATCCAAGTGATCAAAAAGACTTTGAATACTCTGTCCTTTTAAAGGGGGCAATATTTCAATGCTGAATAAAGTACTCTTTGCATTGCTTAGATGTTCTGTTATATGCATTTAGTAATCGTTATAGCTCGTAGTTTAGATTTGGAAGCAACCATTTTTCTATCTCTTCCACTGACATATTTTTTCTCGCAGCATAATCCTGAACCTGATCCTTACCGATTTTCCCAAGACCAAAATAGCGACTTTCCGGATTCCCAATATAGTATCCACTTACCGAAGCGGCTGGGTACATTGCATAAGATTCTGTTAATTGAATGCCTAAATTCTTTTCTGCTTGTAGTATCTTAAAAAGATCACCTTTTTCAGTGTGATCCGGGCAGGCAGGATACCCAGGTGCTGGCCTTATTCCAGAATACATCTCCTTTATAAGCGACTGCCCCTCCCATTGCTCTTCAGGAGCATAACCCCATAATTCCTTACGTACTTTTTCGTGCATTAATTCTGCCAAACCCTCGGCCAGACGGTCAGTAATCGCCTTAATCATAATACTTTTATAGTCATCATGCTCCTCCTTATATTTCTGCAGTAATGTTTCAATTCCATGCCCTGCGGTTACAGCAAAAAACCCAAAATAGTCAGCAATTCCACTGCTCTCAGGGGCAACAAAATCAGCAAGACAAAAATTAGGTAAATCCTTACCTTTTTTCCCTTGCTGCCTCAGGAAGTGTACCGTAGTTAATTTTGAAGTCTTGTGATCATCTCTATAAACAATCACATCATCTCCAAAACTATTAGCTGGAAATATACCTATTACAGCACCGATGGATAGCGATTGTTCGGCGATTATTTCATCTAACATTTGATTGGCATCTGCATATAATTTTGCAGCTTCCTCCCCTACTAGGGGGTGATTAAGTATCGCTGGATATTTACCTTTAAGCATCCAGGTTTGGAAAAATGGTGTCCAGTCAATATATGGCCTTACTTTTTCTATTGGAAAATCCTTAAATACCCTAGTACCAATTAAACTGGGTTTAGCCCCATGATGACTACTCCAGTCAATGACTAATTGGTTCTTTCTTGCATCTTCAAGTTTCAAATATTGCTTGTTACTGATGCGTAAGGCATGTGACTCTCTGAGTTCCTGGTACTCATTCTTAATTTCTTTTTGGAACTTCTCTTTTCCTTCACCTTTTAGCGTGCTGATTGCAGGAACGGCTCTAGAGGCATCCAATACGTGCAATACTGTTCCACTGTAAACGGGATCAATTTTAACTGCAGTATGCAATCGACTTGTAGTTGCTCCGCCAATCAGCAAGGGCATTTCCATTTTTTGGCGTTCCATCTCACCAGCCAGATTTACCATTTCATCCAATGAGGGTGTAATCAAACCACTCAGTCCTATCATGTCTACATCTTGCTCTCTGGCAGCCTGTAAGATCTTATCAGCAGGAACCATTACTCCCAGGTCAATAATCTCGTAACCATTGCAGGCCAATACTACTCCTACTATATTTTTTCCAATATCATGCACATCGCCCTTTACCGTAGCCAATAGTATCCGAGTGGCATTTTTTAGCTTATTTTTCTTTCTCTCAGCCTCCATAAAAGGCTCCAGGTAGGCTACCGCCTTTTTCATCACCCTGGCACTTTTTACCACCTGTGGCAAAAACATTTTCCCCGACCCGAATAAATCCCCTACTACTGTCATTCCATCCATCAACGGTCCCTCAATTACCTTCAATGGAACCTGATATTTCTCCAGGGCCTCAATGGTGTCTTCTACTACGAAATCAACAACACCTTTAATTAAGGCATGAGACAATCTTTTTTCTACAGAATAACTTCTCCATTCAAGTACTTCAGTTTCTTGAGTGGTTCCATGCTTAAACTGCTGGGCTATTTCCAATAATCGTTCGGTAGCATCATCATTACGATCAAGCAATACATCCTCCACTCGTTCCAATAAATCTTTCGGGATGTCATCATATACCTCTAACATAGTTGGGTTTACTATACCCATATTCATCCCATGCTGGATTGCATGGAACAGAAAAGCTGAATGCATGGCCTCCCGTACCTTGTTATTTCCCCTAAATGAAAACGAAACATTGCTTACTCCTCCGCTAATTTGAGCACCAGGAAGATGCTCACGAATCCATCGAGCCGCTTGAAAATAGTCCAGTGCATTCTTTCTATGTTCCTCAAGTCCAGTTCCTACAGGAAATATATTTGGATCGAATATTATATCCTGTGGATTGAATTGAAGTTTTTCAAGCAATAGACGATAGGATCGCTCACATATCTCTACCCGTCGCTGGTAATTATCCGCCTGGCCTTTTTCATCGAAAGCCATTACCACTACTGCAGCTCCGTAGGTTTTAACCTTTTGTGCCTGTTCTAAAAATTTATGTTCCCCTTCTTTTAAGCTTATAGAATTTACTATTCCCTTCCCCTGTAGGCACTTCAGGCCTGCTTCGATTATTTCCCATTTGGAAGAATCGATCATAATCGGAATCCTCGATATATCTGGTTCAGAGGCAATTAGGTTTAAAAAGGTCACCATTGCCTCTTTCCCATCAATCATGGCCTCATCCATATTCACATCCAGGATTTGAGCTCCACCTCTAACCTGATCCAAGGCCACTGAAAGTGCATCTTCGAATCTTTCTTCTTTAATAAGTCTTAGAAAACGCTTGGATCCAGTTACATTAGTTCGCTCTCCAATATTGACAAAATTAGTGTCAGGAGAAATAACTAAAGGCTCCAAGCCACTGAGCTTAAGATAAGGTATGGATGGGTTATCTTCTATCATGTTATTTCAAGTACTGGTCTGGTAGAATATTGGGCCGCCAAATTCGCAAGTGCTTTTATATGCTCTGGAGTGGTACCACAACATCCTCCAATAATATTAACCAGCCCTTCTTTAAGAAATAATTCAATTTGATCTGCCATTTGTTCTGGTGTTTGGTCATAGCCACCAAACTCATTGGGCAATCCTGCATTGGGGTGAACGCTAACGAAAAATGGTGCGCTCTTCGCAAGTACCTGTA
>QIMC01000075.1 GCA_003232185.1 Flammeovirgaceae bacterium
GAATCAGACTGTTCAAGTCTTGCGATCGGTCATCGGAATAAGCCCTTTTCATGTCTCCATACTTATTCAGACTGGAAATTAGTTCTTCCTTTTTAATAGGCTTTAAAAGGTAATCAATGCTATTCACCTTAAAAGCTCTAAGCATGTAGGCATCAAACGCGGTGGTGAAAATAACCGGACGGGTAATTTTAACTCTGTCAAAAATTTCAAAACTGAGCCCATCACTTAGTTGAATATCCATAAAAATCAGATCCGGGATACTATGAGTATTGAGCCATTTGACACTTTCTGCCACACTATCGATGACCTCTACTATTTCCATCTCCGGACCAACTTCTTCCAGAATTTTCTGTAGCCAGCGGAAAGCGGGGGCTTCGTCCTCTATGATTAAGACTCTCATGAGGTAACTATGGCTTGATCTTTTTCATCCAGTACTACTAACAGGGGAATGGCCACCATGAAGCTTTGGGAGGTAGTGATAATCTCAATTTTTTTTTGGCTTAAGTATTGATATCGTTTTTTGATGTTCTCCAACCCGGTTTTGGTTGATTTTTCCAAAGTTTTTTTGGGCTGTAGATTGTTTTTCACGATCAAAAATTTGCCCTTTTCTACATATATTTCAATAAACAGCGGTAAGGCCCTGGAAACTATATTGTGCTTTATGGAATTTTCCACCAACATTTGTAATGTTAGTGGAGCAATATGATGAACATGGTGTACCGGATCAATATCTATATCAATATGTAAATTATTAGGATAGCGTATTTTGAGCAGGAACAGGTAGTCTCGCACGAACTTTATTTCTTGTTCCAAAGGCACCAATTCCTTTTCTTTATTTTGTAAAATATAACGGTACACGTCCGACAATTTCTCATTAAACTCCATGGCCACTTTTGGGTCTTCCGCAATAAGAGTGTTTAAGGTATTCAGGCTGTTGAACAAAAAATGGGGGCTCATTTGATTTTGCAAAACTTCAAACTGAGTACGGATTTGCTGGTTCTTTAAAGCTTCATTTACCTGTATGGTATTCTTCCACTGTTGAAAGAAGTACACATTTTCATATATTGATCCTATCGCCAAAGTAGCCATTATACTCATAGGCGTTTTCTCAAAAAAATAAGCCAGATTACTAAGGTCATCAATCTCCTTCAAACCCAAAGCAAGACAAATTACTATGTCTCCTATAATCAATAAGAGTAATAAACTAGTCAGGGTCAGTAGTAATCTTTTGGGAGTTTGGCGGATCGCAGGAAATTTTCTTCTGAAGTATATAAAAAGGGCAAAGGCCCCATTCCAATAAATAGCGGTGAAGACCAAGGCATGAAGAAATTTTTGCCCAACAGTTTCATCTGCCTCCCTCCCTATAATAAAGACCATGATAAAGGCCAGGATGGGAATACCTATCCAACGAACATAGACTTCTTTTACTCTCATTACCACTAAATTACAAAATCAAACAGGCAAACCGTACGAGTTTCCCAGTGAATCCGGAATTTGTATCGCTTAAGCCCGGAATCCAGGGGGTAAACCGGGAGATGGGCAGTTTGTTCCCTTTATCAGGTTCATTTAGACAATTTTAGGCTTGAGTACGCTTATACAGCGGGTCACCCACAATTCAGTTTCCAACTTCCTATTTCCAGGCTACCTTCCGATTTAATCTTAAAGACAGAGGCATGAAATTAAGAAAGTTAATATGGATAATAATAAGTGTCCTGGGTGTGACACAGCCCGCCTGGAGTCAAATTCAAGTGGTAAAAGGTACGGTTGTGGACGCGCAAGCAGAGTATCCCATTATAGGGGGAACCGTGGTGGTGGTGGGAACAGATCCGATAGTGGGGGCAGTGACTGATACCGATGGTAAATTTAGGATTGAAAACGTACCCATCGGCAGACAAACATTAAGAGTACAATTTGTAGGATACAAAGGCATTACTTTACCTAATGTTTTAGTTACCACCGGCAAAGAGGTGATTCTGAATATTCAGTTGGAAGAATCAGTGGAACAAATGGCAGAAATCGTCATCACCGGAGCCACTGAGAAGGACCTGCCGCTAAATAAATTTGCCAAGGTGAGTGCGCGTACCTTTAGTTTAGAGGAGGTTACCAGGTTTTCAGGTGGTCGCAATGATGTGGCCCGACTGGCTGCTAACTTTGCCGGGGTAAGCGCTCCCAATGATTCCAGAAACGACATTGTGGTCAGAGGGAACTCACCAATGGGTTTATTGTGGCGCATCGAGGGGATACCTATAGCCACCACCAATCATTTCGCTACTTTAGGAACTACGGGCGGTCCGGTAAATGCACTAAACACCAACCTCTTGCGGACCTCCGATTTTTTAACAGGCGCCTTCCCAGCGGAATATGGTAACGCCAATGCAGCGGTATTTGATATTAACTTTCGTAACGGCAACCCCGATAAACATGAATTTACTGCCCAGCTAAGCGCTTTTAGCGGATTGGAATTTATGGCCGAGGGTCCACTAAGCAAAAAAGGAGGCTCCTTTGTAGTCTCTTATCGCTATGGTATTGCCAGTATTGCTGCCACCGGGACCAGCGCTACACCTTATTACCAGGACTTATCTTTTAAGGTCAATTTTCCGAAGTCTTCCTTAGGCCAATTTCAGTTATTCGGATTGGGTGGTCTTAGCAGTATCGATTTTGATGGCGATGATATCGATGAAGACGATCTTTTTGCCAATCCTAATGAAGATGCTTTTGTGGAGAATCAATTGGGCCTTATTGGATTAGGACATACCCTGAGGTTTAATAAGACCACTTATTTAAAGACCAGTATCGGCATTTCTACCAATTTTAACGAATACCTGCAAGATAATATCTTGCGGGATGATGATGGGAACCGATTGAGCAGTTATAGAGCCACTAATGCCAACAATAGAGAGAATCGCTTTACCATTACTTCCACCCTTAATAAAAAGTTTAATGCAAAATGGAACTTAAGAGCGGGAATTATTCATGAATTGTATGATGCGGATTTAAGCGTTGAAGACCGGGACAATCGTGTGGAAATTCCCGATAATGATGGAGATGGTGTACCGGATTTCTTTATTTCAACCCGAAATTTTAAGGATCAGTATAATCTCACCCAAATATTTGCTCAAGCTGAGAACAGGCTTAATGATAAATGGAGCGTTACCTTTGGACTACATAGCCAGTATTTGGACTATACCGAAGATCTTTCCCTGGAGCCCCGATTAGCAGTTAGCTGGCAATCCGCCCTTAATCAGCGCTGGAGTTTGGCCTATGGCCTTCATGCTCAAACCATACCGGCGCCTATTTTATTATTTGAGGAGGAGACAGCTCCCGGGATATATGAGGAAACTAACGCCAACCTGGATTTTATGAAAAGCCATCACTTTATATTGGCTTATGATCGAAACTTCGGTCAAGATTGGCGGGTAAAAACTGAAGCATATTATCAACGATTGTTTGATATACCGGTACGCAGGACACCGGGTAGTTATTCTATCTTAAACGAGGGAGCAGATTTTGTGTTTGAAGAAGAAGGCTCTTTGGTAAATGAAGGCACGGGGTCCAATATAGGATTGGAGCTAACCATTGAGAAATTTTTCAGCCGAGGCTATTACATGTTGTTCACCTCCTCTATCTATGATTCCAAATACAAAGGCAGTGATGAGGTTGAGCGTAATACCGCTTTTAATAATAATGCGGTACTCAATGTACTTTTTGGAAAGGAATGGAAATTTGGGCCTGATAAGCGACATGCCTGGACTTTTGATACTAAATTAACCACTTCCGGAGGTAATCCCTATACCCCTATTGATTTAGAGGCTACTCGGGCTAATGGAGGTAGGGAGGTGCTAGTGGAAGAACTGGCTTTCAGCGAACGACGTTATAAAAGTTATTTTCGCTGGGATGTAAAGTTTGGGGTTCGAATAAATAGCAAAAACAAAAAGGTTTCGCATCAATTTTTCATTGACCTTCTAAACGTCACCAACCGGGAAAACGAATTTGTACAACGTTATAACGAAGTTAGTGACCAGATCAACACCGTGAATCAAATAGGGTTCTTCCCGGATATCTTATACCGGATTCAATTCTAGGAATTGAGCAGCTTGGAACAAGGATAATATCCATTGCCGCTCCATTTGTTATCAGGTGTGACAAGGTTCAGATCAATGATCCTAAATATTTAAATCTTTCTGAAAGCACCAAAAAGGTTTCTCTGGCGATCCTGAAGCATATAAATAAAAAATTTCTTGAAACCGACTATCCCCGAGGCAGAGCCATAGGGGTATTTCGCCGGTTTCATTTTGGTCTTAGGACCAAAAACA
>QIMC01000294.1 GCA_003232185.1 Flammeovirgaceae bacterium
AGGACCAGCTATGACAACCAACCTTATGGCACTTTTTTGGAAGAAATCATGAAAAGGTGTTACACAGTCCATCCATACCGATGGACCACCATAGGATCTATGGATCATTTGAATGCTGCCCGGGATGAGGAATTCGTAGAATTCTACAAGCTATATTACGTTCCTGACAATGCTGTTCTATCGATTGCAGGGGATCTGTATATCGAAGAAACTAAATCCTTGGTGGAGAAATATTTTAATGAAATTCCCCGGGGTACTACTGAAATTCCCCGGCCCTCAGTAGTGGAGCCCAAGCAAACTACAGAGATACGGGACACAATATATGACAATATACAACTGCCGGCAGTGATACAATCGTATCATATACCGGCACAGGGTACTGATGATTATTACGCAGTAAGTATGGTGGCACAACTATTGTCACAAGGGGAAAGCTCCAGGTTAAGTAAATCGATTAAGGATGAACAGCAAATGGCGCTTGCGGTAGGAGCATTTCCTCTTAACCTGGAAGACCCTGGAGTAACCATAGCCTATGGCATTGCCAATGTTGGGGTTAGTCCTGAAGATCTCGAAGCGGCTATGGATATTGAGTATGAAAAAGTAAAAAGCGAGTTAATATCAGAGGTGGAATTTCAAAAGCTCAGAAACCAGATAGAGAATGATTTCATAAGTGGTAATGCGAGGGTAGCAGGCATCGCAGAAAGTCTTGCCAATTACCATATGTACTATGGAGATGCAAATCTAATAAACAGTGAAATCGAAAGATATATGAAAGTAACCCGGGAAGATATCCAAAGGGCTGCAAACAAATACTTTACCAAGGAAAACCGGGTGGTACTGTACTACTTACCAAAGTCTGCACAACCACAACCAGAAACTACTGAAATAAACCAAGAAGGTTAGTACCATGAAAAATATCCTATATCAACTGATCATTTCCATGCTTTTGGTGTCCTGTGCCACTACTAAAACTACCTCTAGCCTTGATAATACCGATGATCCGGGAGTCTCGAATGTGATCAAGAACACTACAGTGGACTTGCTTGATAGATCGGTCCGTCCCGAGCCGGGTCCGGCACCTGAAATTCAACTGGGCAAGCCGGAAATGTTTACCCTGTCCAACGGATTGAAAGTATTCGTGGTAGAAAATCATAAACTGCCCAGAGTGGCCTTTTCCCTGGTGCTCGATCTTGATCCCATATTCGAGGGAGATAAGGCGGGGTATATTTCAACAGCCGGTCAACTGATGTCAAGAGGTACCACAAGCAGGAGTAAGGCCCAAATTGACCAGGAGGTAGATTTCATGGGAGCCAGTCTGTCGACTTCCGGCTCCGGAGTATATGGCTCATCTCTCACCAAACACGTTGAGAATCTTTTGGAGCTTATGGCGGATGTAACCCTGCGACCGTCCTTTCCCGCAGATGAACTTGAAAAGATCAAAACCGAGACCATTTCGGGACTACAAGCCAACAAAGATGCACCTGGCGCTATCGCCAGCAATGTGAGAGGTGTTTTGAGATATGGAAAGGACCATCCATACGGTGAATTGATTACTGAGGAAACAGTTTCAAGGATTGATTTGGAAGCCTGTAAAAAATACTATGAGACATATTTCAAACCAAATATAGCGTATTTGGCCATTGTCGGTGATATTTCGATGAGTAGAGCCAAGCAATTAGCAGAAAACTATTTTGGTAATTGGCAACCAGCAGAGGTGCCAAAGTTTCAGTACCAGAAGCCCCAACCACCCCAGAAAACCATCGTGGCTATGGTAGATCGTCCGCAGTCGGTACAGTCCACTATTAATATTACCTATCCCGTCGAGTTAAAAAGGGGACACCCTGATGTTCTAAAGTCCAGGGTAATGAACACCATTTTAGGAGGAGGAGGGTTCAGTTCTTATCTAATGCAAAACCTCCGGGAAACACAGGGATATACTTATGGAGCAGGCTCCTCTTTGTCTAGCGACAGGTTGATCGGATCATTTAACGCCGCAGCCGATGTACGAAATGAAGTAACCGATAGTGCCGTAGTAGAATTTTTATATGAATTGAGGAGGATCCGAAATGAACCTGCCGATGAAGAGCATTTACAGACCATAAAGAATTATATAACAGGGAGTTTTGGACGATCTCTGGAAAGCCCTTCTACCATAGCAAACTTTGCCATAAATAAAGACCGCTATGATCTACCGGAGGACTATTATAGCAGTTACCTGAAAAGAATTCAGGAGGTAACAATAGAGGATGTACAGGAAATGGCGCAGAAGTACATAAAGCCCGATAACGCGTATATTTTGGTGGTTGGTAAAGCGTCGGAGGTGGCCGAAAAATTGCATCAGTTTGGGTCGGTACAGTATTATGATATATATGGCGAACCCTATACACCAACTACCGCAGAGGATCTTAGCGGAGAAATAGAAGTACAGCAGATCATCATCAATTATCTGGAGGCAATTGGTGGTGTTGAGAACCTGAATAAGGTAGAGGATATTACCCAGGTGATGAAGGCTTCCATGCAGGGTTTGGAACTTGAGATCACTAGTATCAGAAAGGTACCAAACATGTCTTTTGAAACAGTGAAAGCCGGAGAAATGGAATTCCAGAAGATGGTCTTTAATGGGACCGCCGGAATCGAGGTGGTTCAGGGTCAGCCCAATCCCTTGGACGAAAAACGTGTTCAGGAGTCCCTAGTTGAGGCAAGGATATTCCCAGAGATGAGTTATGAGCAGTTGGGAGTGACTTTAACTCTGACGGGTATAGAAAAGGTTGGAGGAGAAGAAAGTTATGTGGTGGAAGTAGCATTGCCCAGTGGAAAGAAATCCTTTTCATATTTTTCCAAGAATACCGGTTTGAAATTGAAGGAGAGCACCACAGTTGATACTCCACAAGGAAGTATTACCCAGTCGGTGGAGTATCAGGATTACCAGGAAATAGATGGTATAATGTTCCCGCAAAAAGCCAGTATAAGTATGGGGCCTCAGAAAATAGAGGCAGAAGTAGCTAGTATTGAGGTGAATACCGGTGTCTCGGATGATGCTTTCAATGTAGACTAATGATTCAAAATTTTTAACTCATAATTCCTAGTTCAACCAATGAATATCCCTGTAACACTTTCTTTGTTGTTTATTGTATCCTGTCAATCACCAGAGCGCGTTCAGAATTCCCAGAAAGGGATTATGGATGAGGACCGCGTGGTGGTGGTGGAGTATCCAGACGAATTGCGAAAAGTACTCGAGAAACACGGCGGACTTGATGTTTGGAAGAAAATGCAGAGCTTGACCTTTGAAATAGTGAAAGAATCAGGAAACGAAGCAAGACAGACGTGCTAGAGTGGAAGGGCCGAACTTTACCATGGGCTTTGATGGTAATGAAGTTTGGATGGAGTCGGATTCTACCTCTAATGGCAACCCTGAATTCTATTACAACGTTATGTTCTATTTTTATGCCATGCCATTCGTTCTGGCGGATGATGGGATAATCTATGGAGATATCGCCCCGTTGGAATTTGAGGGCACTGCGTATCCGGGTATAAGCATTTCCTACAAGGAGGGCGTGGGATCTAGTTCCAAAGACGAATATTTTATTTATTATAATCCTGAAACCTATCAAATGGCTATCAAATGGCTTGGTTAGGATATACTGTAACTTATTTTAGTAAGGAGGTTTCTGAAGAAGTAAAATGGATCAAGTACAATGATTGGATGGACGTTAATGGATTCTGGTTGCCATCAGCAATTACTTGGTATAATTATGAGGATGGTAGGCCCACAGAGCTTCGCAACCGGGTGGAGTTTGTTAATGTCAGGATCGGCAAGGAGCCTTTTTCGGAGAATATATTTATTAAACCATAGGCCCATCCCGCGCCATAGCCTTGCGCCTCGGCCTTGCCCGCACGCCTTGCGCTCACAGCTCACAGCTAATTCCCGCAACATGTTTCAAAATTAGAAAATACTGCTTATCTTTGCAGCCCATTAGTTTAATTTTTGCAGATGAAAAGGACGTTTCAACCATCAAAAAGAAAGAGGAAGAATAAGCATGGATTCAGGGCCAGAATGGCTTCTGCCAGCGGTAGGGCAGTGATTTCCAAGCGACGTGCCAAAGGCCGGAAGAAACTATCAGTTTCTGACGAGAGGACCCATGTGAAATAACCCTATCCCTTCATCAGCCGGAGGTTTTACAAAAAATGTTACTTTTATTGGTAAAACCGGGCAACATTGAACAAATTTCCCAAGTCGGAAAGACTACATAGTAGAAAATTAATAGAAGAGCTCTTTAGCCAGGGAAGCTGGTTTACCCTTTATCCACTAAAGGTGGTTTATTTGAAAAAACCGCTTAAAACCCCCCAACCAAATCAGGTACTGGTATCAACCCCCAAAAATATTTTCAAAAGCAGTGTTGATAGAAACAAATTAAAACGAAGAATAAAAGAGGCCTATCGCTTACACAAGCAGATTCTGGGGCACAAACAAGTCGGGTTTTACTTTCTAATTGGTTATATTTATGTTGGAAAGGAAATATCTAACTATCACATCATCGAGGAAAAACTAAAACTGTCCTTAATGCGTTTAAAAGAAATAGTTAGTTAATCAAATCAAGTATGGTAAAGCAAAAGAATAAAATTTCGTTGTTGTTGATTTTCGCTTTAGCTATTGGGGCATTATGGGCCTTCAACAACCCCAGTGAAAAGTATTTCGAAATCACCAAGAACCTAGACATATTTGCCACTTTGTACAAAGAGGTAAACACCTACTATGTAGATGAAGTAGACCCCAATCAATTGATTAAGACCGGGATAAATGCCATGCTGCGGTCGCTGGACCCCTACACCAATTACATCCCAGAGGATGATATTG
Organism: Flammeovirgaceae bacterium; assembly: GCA_003232185.1. Classification (GTDB taxonomy): domain Bacteria; phylum Bacteroidota; class Bacteroidia; order Cytophagales; family Cyclobacteriaceae; genus SZUA-3. The sequence goes on from QIMC01000294.1 coordinate 4,856, forward strand.
AGGATTATCGAACCATGACTACCGGTCAGTACGGGGGGATTGGAGCATTGATTGGCACCAGGAACGGGAAGAATATGATCATTATGCCTTATGAGGGATTTCCGGCACATGAGTCAGGTCTAAAAATTGGAGATGAGATAGTGCAAGTTGATGATGTTAGGGTAAAAGATAAGGCCTATTCCGATATTAGTAAGTTGTTAAGAGGGCAGGCCAATAGCTCTTTACGAATATTGGTTAAAAGGTATGGGACACCTGAGTTGATCGAGATTCAAATGAACAGGGAGAAAATTACCATTAATAATGTACAGTATTTTGGGTTGGTAGATGAAGGAATTGGTTATATAAAACTTTCGGATTTCACTACCAATGCGGGCAAAGAAGTTAAAAAAGCGGTAGGCGCTCTTAAGGAGCAGGGAGCTACTAATTTCATCCTTGACTTAAGAGGTAACCCCGGGGGGTTGTTGAATGAAGCGGTAAACGTATCCAATATATTTATTCCCAAAGGTTCTGAGGTAGTTAGTACCAAAGGAAAGATGACGGATTGGAATAAAACTTATAAAGCCCTCAATCCAACAGTAGACTCGGAAATGCCTTTAGTGGTTCTGGTAAGCAGCAGCAGTGCTTCTGCTTCAGAAATCGTGGCTGGGGTGGTTCAGGATTATGACCGTGGAGTTCTGGTGGGGCAAAAAACTTTTGGGAAAGGGTTGGTGCAAGCGACCAGGCCACTCACCTATAATTCACAACTAAAAATTACCACTGCAAAATACTACATACCCAGTGGTCGCTGCATTCAGGCCATTGATTATAGTCACCGAAATGATGATGGAAGCGTTGGTAAAGTACCGGATTCATTGAAAGTGACCTTTAAAACCAGAAATGGACGAAAGGTATATGATGGTGGAGGAGTTGATCCGGACATTGGAATAAAATTGGAGTATTTAACGCCTATTGTGATGAGTCTAATAAGTAAGGGTTTATTCTTTGACTACGCCACAGAATACTATTACCATCATTCGACCATTGCATCTTCGGGAGATTTCATGTTGACAGATGCGGAATATCATGAATTCATAGACTGGTTAGCAGATAAGGATTATGATTACACCACCCGCGTGGAGAGCAGTATTGATGATTTGATTAAGCAGGCTAAAAAGGAGCAATACTATGAGGATATTGATCAGCAGATACAATCATTGAAAGCGAAAGTGATGCACAACAAGGATTCGGATCTTCAAAAATTTAAAGATGATATCAAGCAAATCCTTGAAGAAGAGATTAGTAGTAGGTATTATTTACGAAAAGGTGTAATTGAGACCTCGTTTCGCTCAGATGAGAGTATTGCTGCTGCCATTGAGGTATTGAAGGATTCCAATAGATACCGCCAGATACTTCAAGGCAATTAACTAATAAGATACTTGTCAATAGTGCCATCTCAAGGTTGGGATGGCATTAGGATTCTTTAGGGGATAATAAGCCCGGTTTATCCTAAGTTTACAACATGTCGCTGATATTGAGTATTGAGACCGCCACTAAGGCTTGTTCCGTGGCACTGCACAAAAATGGAGCCCTGCTGGGACTTCAGGAACTGCTATTGGAGAAGTCTCACTCAACTCATTTAGCGGTAATGATCGAGCAACTTCTGAGTAGTTGTCAGGTAGCAAAGGGAGACTTAGAAGCTATTGCTGTTTCAAAGGGACCTGGATCATATACAGGTTTACGAATAGGAGTTGCAACCGCCAAAGGGCTTTGTTACGCTTTGGACAAACCACTAATAGGAGTAAACACACTGGTAGCGATGGCACATCAAATGGCTGAGATTCCAATCAGTGTTGACTATTTGTGCCCAATGATTGATGCAAGAAGAATGGAGGTGTATTGTATCGTAGTTAACAAAAATCTAGAAGTGGTGTCTGAAACAAATGCAGTAGTAGTGAATGAAAAATCTTTTCAGAAATGGTTTGAGCAGGGCAAGATGTTGTTTTTCGGGAACGGGGCGGAAAAGTGTCAGCAGCTATTACCACCGGGGAAAAGCATTTTTATTACTGGCCATCATCCAACGGCCGCTTCACTGGGACCATTAGCGGCAACAAAATTTGACAAAGGCGCATTTGAGGACCTGAGTTATTTTGAGCCCTTCTATCTCAAAGAGTTCAGGGCAATATTGCCAAAAGGAAAGACAGCATTGGTAAAATAACCAAATATGAAAGAGGAACCGATTGTCAATAGGGTGGCCCAAAGTTCATTGGTAACCTTTGATTTGGGAAAATTATATCAAGCAGGCCCAAGAGTGGAGTGGGACATCAAGAACCAGCTATTCCAGGGTCTTATATTGAAAGAGAAGGATTTCAGGGATTTTATTAAGGCTCATGATTGGCAGCAATATAAGAGTCAGAATGTGGCAATTATTTGCAGTGTGGATGCAATTGTGCCTACCTGGGCCTATATGTTATTAGCTGTGCAATTGGCACCATATGTTAATCACCTGGTTTTCGGAGACCTGAAGGAACTGGAGCGAAGCTTATTCCAAAAGTCTTTGTCTGAGGTTGAT
>QIMC01000012.1 GCA_003232185.1 Flammeovirgaceae bacterium
TTCTTTTGGAGGGATAAAAGCCCAATGCGGCTTCCATTCTGCTCCCTGATCAATCCACCGTTTGAGTATTTCGATCTCCCGATCAGACAAGCTGAGATTAGATTCAGGAGGTGGCATCTGAAAATCCAGATTGGTACTGGAGATGCGCCGAACCAGCTGACTTTTTTTCAAATTTCCCGGAACAATGGCAAAAGTTCTATCCACACTGTCCAACATTGCGAATGCCGCTGCTTCCAGATCAAACCTTAGTCCTGCTTTGCGGGCATTTTCATCAGGCCCGTGACATGTGTAGCAGCGGTCAGAAAGAATTGGACGGACGTGAAAGTTGAAATCAATTTTTTCAGGTAGCTCCTGATGGGCAAGTGTGGTATCATCAGGTAAGGAGGATTTACATGATGGCAGGACTAATATTAATATCATGAGTATCCCGTACCTGCTGATTTTGGAAGTTGCAAAAGCCTTCATAAAGCCGCTCTATGTTGTGATCTGATGGTGCTTCTTAGCACTATGCTTACTAATTAAACATATTAACCAAATATACCATAACTAAAAAAATTGTGTGAATTTAACTAAGTTTTTCAGGCCAAATATCAACACTAAATCTGCTACACAACCCCTTTATCAATATTCACATAGCCCGAAAGAAGCTCTGGTAAATTAACTTTCTATACGCTATCTTGAAAGTTGATAAAGAGAGCAAATGCAAAAACGATATGGCATAATAGTTTATGTTATAGTAACACTAGGGATTGTTCTATGGATCTCAAATGATTTTCTCGGAAATTCTGATGTTGATTTCAACACTCAGGTTCGGCCCATCTTGAACCAAAAGTGCATGAAATGCCACGGAGGAGTGCGCCAACAAGGAGGGCTTAGCTTTCTCTTTCGTCAAATGGCATTGGACACCCTTACCTCTGGGGAATTCGCCATTGTTCCTGGGTCTATAAAAAAAAGCGCCATGATTGAAAGGATTATGGAACAGGACCCGGAACTTAGAATGCCACCTGAAGGCCCACCATTAACTACTGAAGAAATTTCCATCTTAACTAGCTGGATTAAACAAGGAGCAAATTGGGATGATCACTGGGCATATGTAGTTCCTGATTCAGCGATCAGTCCGCCTGAGATTCAGGACCACCGCGCGAAAAACGGCATTGATCGATTTGTCCTCGAAAAGTTGACCAATGAAAATCTTAATCTATCAGAAGAGGCTGACAAGGCCACCCTGCTTCGCCGTGTAAGTTTGGATCTTATTGGTTTACCACCTTCAAAGTTTATTGCTAATAAATATTTAAACAGCTCCTCAGCCTTAGCCTATGAATCCTTAGTGGATGAATTGTTGGCCTCTGATCACTTTGGAGAACGATGGGCATCTTTCTGGTTGGATTTAGCGAGATACGCTGATTCTCAGGGCTACCAAAAAGACAATTTAAGACCAACCATGTGGATGTATAGGGACTGGGTGATTGATGCCTTTAATCAGGATATGCCCTTCGATAAATTTACCATTGAGCAACTAGCCGGTGATCTTTTATCCAATCCTTCGGACAACCAGATATTGGCTACAGCTTTCCATCGCAACACCATGAGCAATGACGAAGGCGGCACCGATGACGAAGAGTTCCGGGTGGCTGCGGTGATTGACCGGGTAAATACAACCTTTGAAGTGTGGCAGGGTACTACTTTTGGTTGTGTTCAGTGCCACACACATCCCTACGATCCCATTAAACATGAGGAGTATTATGCAGCATATGCCTATTTCAACAATACTCAGGATAGTGACAAAACCAACGATGAGCCCAATGCAGAGCTGCTTTCTACTCCCCAGAAGATCTTAAAAGAGCAATATGGCCAGCGAGTTGAACAGCTTAAGGCCAATAATGACACTATTAGCAGAGACTATCTTAAGACCCTAAGAAAATACCTTTCAATTCAATCGGTTGGTGTGCCAATTATGAAGGAATTATCCGCAGACTCTTCCAGAATCACTCGTGTATTTGTTCGCGGTAATTGGTTGGTTCATGGAGATGAAGTTCAACCGGAGGTTCCACAGGCATTCAATAAATCTATATCATATAGTCCGGGTAATCGCCTGGAATTTGCCGAGTGGTTAGTGGACCTCAACAACCCGCTAACCGCCAGAGTTATAGTAAATAGATTTTGGGAACAACTTTTTGGACAGGGCTTGGTAGAAACCCTGGAAGACTTTGGTAGTCAGGGATTCCTTCCTACCTACCCTAACTTGCTGGACTGGCTGGCGATTCAGTTTATGCACCAGCATCAGTGGAGTATAAAGTCGTTGTTAAAACAAATAGTAATGTCGGGAACCTACCGTCAGTCTTCGGCGGTAAGCCCGGAGATGTTGCAACGTGATCCGTATAATAAATTATTGGCCAGAGGCCCCAGGGTAAGACTGTCCGCAGAACAAATAAGAGACCAGGCTTTGGCTGTAAGCGGGATGCTAAATAACCGGGTATATGGACCCAGTGTTATGCCGCCTCAACCTGATGGGGTATGGAACATAATCCGTCATATAGGTGGCTGGGAAACATCCGAAAACCCGGCTGACCAAAATCGGCGGGCTTTATATACTTTTTGGCGCAGAGTGAGCCCTTATCCTTCCATGACCACGTTTGATGCCACCAGCAGAGAATTCTGCGTATCAAGAAGAATTCGCACCAATACACCGCTTCAGGCATTCGTTACACTCAATGACCCGGTGTTTTTTGATGCTGCCAAATCCTTGGCAGAGAAAATGCTATTAGAAACAGATGAACTGGAAGGACAAATTAACTATGGGTTTATACAAGCCTTTTACAGAAACCCTACCGGTGAAGAGCTTTTGACAATGAAGTCATTGTATGAGCAATCATTACAACTCTATCAGGAAAAGCCCTACGAAATTGATGCAATTACCGGTAATACCGATAGACACACTGCTGAAATGGCGGCCATGATCAATTTAGCGTCAGTAATTTTAAACCTGGATGAAATGATTACCAAAGGATAAGATGAAGCTAATCGAAGAGGTTTTTTATCGAGAAAGTGAATACTTAACCCGCAGGCACTTTCTGAAGCAAGGGTCACTGGGATTGGGTGCTGCAGCAATGGCCTGTTTGAGCGGTTGCCAGGCTCCTTTGCTGGATCGAATGGAAGAAAAGTCAATGATGGGTACCCCCCAGTTGGTCCCAAAGGCCAAGCGAATTATATTTCTACATATGGCAGGGGCTCCCTCTCAATTGGATCTTTTTGACTATAAGCCTTTATTACACCAATTAGACGGTAAGCCATGCCCTGAATCACTACTCAAGGGGAAAAGGTTCGCCTTTATTACCGGTACTCCGGAAATGCTGGGCCCTCAGTTTAAGTTTAATCAATACGGCGAATCTGGTTCCTGGGTTTCACAGTTGCTCCCCCGATTTAGCCAGGTGGTTGATGATGTGCAATTCATGAAAGCTATGCACACCGAAGAGTTTAATCATGCTCCGGCTCAACTTTTCATGCATACTGGCAGTCCACGGCTGGGAAGGCCCTCCTTTGGGTCCTGGGTGAACTATGGATTGGGGTCTGATAATGAAAACCTGCCAGGTTTCGTGGTACTGGTATCAGGCAATTCCCAGCCCAGCGGAGGCAAAAGTCTTTGGGGAAGTGGATTTTTGCCATCTGTCTATCAGGGAGTAGAATTCCGCTCCAAAGGGGATCCTGTATTGTACGTGTCAAACCCCAAAGGGGTGTCTAGAAATGTCCGACGGGTGGTAACCGATGCGATAAACCAAATCAATGAAACCGCCTACCAGGAGGTTGGCGATCCGGAGATCCTTACCAGGATGGCCCAATATGAAATGGCCTTCAAAATGCAAATGTC
>QIMC01000126.1 GCA_003232185.1 Flammeovirgaceae bacterium
AGCGCACTTTCATTGGTTAGGTAAATATACACAGGTTTAATGTTCATTTCTTTTGCATCGCCCAAAAGAAACGAACCAAAGAAAACGCTAGGACTGTTGAGAAACTTTGCTAAAAACAACTTTCCAAAGCGGAAATCATCAAACTCTTTCAAATCGGCAAGTGATGATTTTTTTTCGCTTTTCAAGTTGTTTTCTTGACGCAATTTCTCAAAGGCTCGGTCAAAATTCGGCCTTCGAGGGATCGGCATTTTGGGAAACTGAAGAAGAAAGCAGCAAAAAATCATCACTGTTTGAGCACGCTAAGGGCGTGGGAGTTTTGATGATTTTAGCTTGATTTGAAGGTTTCCAGCCGAAAGTCCTCGACAGCCTTGATTTCTTTGGTTACTTTCTGTATCAAGACAGAAAGTAACAGAGCATACTACATCACAAATCCAAACCTAATAACTATTGGCCTTTTATATGGACTTACCCCATCCTCATACAAAAAATCATACAGCACCATCACCTGCCCTTTGATCCCCTTAAAAAAACTATACTCTTTCCCAATCCCTGCCAGCGCTCCGGACTTCCATCTACGGTAGATCTCATCAGTTGGTGCGGCTGAAGTGTTACTGCTTTCTACCGCCGTGTTCATCCGCTCATATTCCCCATGAAGGAAAAAACCTTTGGGCGCATCCGCCTGGAAAAACCCCCGGTATCCGTATACCTGGTCTTTGGCCTGAAAATTGTCGATTTCTAAAATGGCACGATAGGTGACTCCGATGCCCAGAGTGAATTTCTTGTTTAACCTATATCCAAGTAAGGGAGACATATCTACTGAGGTGGGGATTTTACTGGTGCTGGATCCACTGCTAGATGAGCTTGGTGAAGACTGTGGTTGCCCGCCCGCCTGGCCGGCCGGCAGGTTGGTGCTGGCAGTAGTTGACTGAGACCCACTACTTCGGGAGTACGAAGGATTTACCTGAAAAATTCCTCCAAGCACCAGGCGCTCAGATAGCGGCCTGCCCTCTAAACTATTGCGCTTGACCGCAGTCGACATGTCTTTAGTGGATTGAATAGAGGAATATTTCTTCTTAAAAGTGGCCAGTTTTTGCTGGGCGGCTTGCAGTTTGTCCTGCTGCTGCGAAAAATGTTTGGTGACCAATTCCTTGGCCTTGCTTTTGATTTTGTCCTTGTCCTGATAGGCCTCGAGCTTCCCCTGGTAATCTTCTGGCATTTGCTTTGCTTTTTCCAGTTCTGCTGACAGCTTTTGCAACTCCTGGAACTCTGGGTAATGACCAATTTTAGATTCCAGTTGTTGCATTAGGGGAGACTCGTCTGCTAAGCCTCCGAAAACAATATCCTGCACCTCTTGAAAGTAGCCGCCGGATTCTTGGGACAATTGCTGCAGCTGTTGACCATAGCCTTTAAGCGCTTGCAATTCTTCCAGGTTTAGCAGCTTGCCTTGGTATTGTTTGACTACGCCTTCCATTTGGTCCAGTTGACCGCTGTAGTGCTCTACCCAGGCCAGCTCTTCTGAGTCGGTGATTTGGGATGTGTAGGTTTGAATTGATGCATTGATGCCATTCATTTTGGCGGTGTAATCCTCCGGACTCAGGCTAGTCAGTTTTTCTTCTAGGAAACTGGAAGCCTTGGTATTGGAAATAGAGTCCAGGCTTTTAACCTTACTGGAAATCTTAGATTCTAGATCAGAGACCCTAGATCCAATTAGTTGGGCCTTGGTTTGGAGCAGGCTGTTAATCTTAACAAGATAGTAGTCAGGTAAATGGGTTATCCTATCTAGTTTTTGACGGATCTCAGTATGAACTAGGGCAGAATCTGATACCAAAAAAGAACTATTATATAATTGGTGATTCTGGGCCTGTAACTGCAGACTGGACAAAAGTAATACTATAACTAGTATGTGCTTGATAAGCATTCGGATTAATCGATGTTATGTTCTCTGCTATTATGGACTCTTTTATTCTGAGTCTGGATTCAGGTGATCATATATTCTTTTTACTTTCAACGAAACCAAAAATAATAAAATAGAGCTTATTACTACGATTAACCAATAGGTGAATCCATATTCTCTGGGTTCTGTTAAATCAAAATAAATCTTTGGAAATGCCAGATTTGTTGCAAACCAAATTAAATTATAGATGGCATGAACTATAATCGGATAAATGACTTTTTTGGTATTAACCCATAGATATCCGTAAACTACTCCTGATATAACAATTGAAAGAAACTGTATGAAGGACGTATTATGGTGACTCAGTGCGAACAGGATACTGGTCAAAATTACAGAAATATCAGCGTTAAAACTCTCACAACTGAGTTTTAGTAGATACTCTCGAAAAAACAATTCCTCAATTACTGGAATTAAAACAACGGAAGCAAGAAAAATAAGACCCATTTCTCCAGTAGACAAAGTTTTGCTGAAAACCAATTGATCAACTCTTGAACGTGATATTTGAAGAAGGCTTTCATTATGAAATATCTCGTTATAGTGAAGTAAAGGATCGTCTACAAAATAATTCGATAAACCAAGAATCAACAATAAAAAAAAGATATTGAATCTAAAATTTGATCTCTTGAATAGTGTACCATATGAAAATTCAATTTTATGGACATATAAAACTATCGCTAACTGAAACGTAATCAATAGCCATGTTACTCCCATTGCAGAGAAGTCATTAGCTTTAAAAAACGGTTTGCTATAGATAGCCACTAACCATACTATCACTAAAATACAGGCTCTAAGATAATGATTGGCGCTTTTAGTCACTTTTTCCTTCTAATTCGTTGTTTTAGAAATTCAGCTGTTCCTTTCTTCTGGTATTGTAGGACATAGAGTTTCACCAAGCTATCATACAATGGTCTATTAGAATTAATATGATCAATCTGATCAGCGAGTTCCATCGCACCACCATGCGGAAAATTATACAATGAGCCTGAACCTGGAGTGTAATTCTTAAAATCAAGTGAATTAAAAGCCATACTTATTATGGTGTTTTTAGTCTCAATCATTTGATTTTCAGATAAATATTGAATATCGATTGATCTATTACTTATACTAGTAACTGGCTTCTTCTGTAGTTGTGAGTGAATTGTTGTCATGACAGTTTCGGAAATATTTGTAATAAACCCTTCTTTATCAATAACTACTGTTTTAAATGTAGCGGTGTTAATTCTAATCAATTCGGTACCATCCTCTCCTCTAATCACTTCGTCCCTACCAGTGCTCTCTATTATTTGAGTCTGGTGTTCATTTACAACTACTCTTATCCTAGGGTAAGAATCTCCGTTGGCGAGCTCTCCATAACCATCAGTTGTTCCAATCCCATTATAAGATACAGATTGGGAACTAGTTCTACTATCATAGGTTCCATATCCATCACTCCAAAAGTACCGGTCACTCTCCTTATTTTCTTCCTCATCCTTACCACCCTCATTGGGCATCATCCCATCTGGATCGGTAAACCTAATCGGGTTATCAAAGGCATAGTTATAAGGTGAATGCCTTCTCATCAGATCCGCAGCGGGATCCACATTAATAAACCGTCCTAAAGCTGGATCGTAATACCTGGCCTGGTAGTCGAACAGACCCAGGTTTAATTCATCTTGCTCTTCAAATCCATTGTATTTAAATGGATTAGTACCTTGTTTCCCTAAGCCTCTCATGGTGAGCCCGTAAGGGTAATAATGATCCTCTTGCAGGATAGGGCTTTCAGTATGGGTAATAGTGAGCTCATCAAAGAACACATCCAAATCCAGTGCGCTTTCATTGGTTAGGTAAATATACATAGGTTTAATGTTCATTTCTTTTGCATCGCCCAAAAGAAACGAACCAAAGAAAACGCTAGGGCTGTAATACCTCCGCTCCGAGCTAATCCCGGCCATGGCCGGGGCAGTTTACTCACAACATAGATTGTCTCTTGACGCACTCCGCTGCGGTTTTCTTAACGCAATTTCTCAAAGGCCCGATTTCAATGATTGAAAGGTAGAATGACTGAGTGGTACTCAACAGAGCATACTACAGCACAAACCCAAACTTAATAACCCACGGCCTCTTGTACGAATCCTTGCACTGGTCGTAGCATGCTGCTACGACCGATTATTACATCACAAATCCAAACCTAATTACCCAGGGCCTTTTATACGGACTTACTCCCTCTTCATACAAAAAATCATACAACAACATCACCTGCCCTTTAATCCCCTTCACAAAGCTGTACTCCTTACCAATACCCACCAGCGCTCCGGATTTCCAGCGGCGGTAGATCTCATCAGTGGGTGCGGTTGAAGTGCTACTGCTTTCTACAGCCGTATTCATCCGCTCATATTCTCCGTGTAGGAAGAACCCTTTTACTGCATCTGCCTGAAAAAACCCACGGTATCCATACATCTGGTCTTTAGCTTCAAAATTGTCGATTTCCAAAATGGCCCGGTAAGTAACTCCTATGCCCAGGGTTAATTTCTTGTTTAGCCGGTATCCTAGTAACGGCGACAAGTCTACCGAAGTAGGGACTTTACTGGTACTGGATCCGATACCAGTTGCACCGGTGGTGGTTGACTGAGATCCACTGCTCCGGGAGTAGGAAGGATTTACCTGAAAGGTTCCACCCAACACCAGGCGTTCGGATAGTGGGCGGCCCTCTAAACTATTGCGTTTAACTGCGGTTGACATATTTTTGGTTGACTGAATGGAGGAGTATTTCTTCTTGAAGGTGGCCAGTTTTTGCTGGGCGGCTTGCAGTTTGTCTTGATGTTCTGAAAAGTGTTTGGTTACCAGCTCTTTGGCCTTGCTTTTGAACTGGTCCTTATCTTGATAAGATTTTAGCTGATCTTGCTGGTCTTTGGGCATGCGCTTTACTTGCTCAAGTTCTGCAGTTACTTTCTGAAGTTCCTGGAACTCCGGATAATTTCCAATCTTGGATTCCAGCTGTTTCATTAACGGGCTGTCATC
>QIMC01000323.1 GCA_003232185.1 Flammeovirgaceae bacterium
AAAGCCACTAGTAGGAGCGCCGTCCCGGCGCGATTTTTTATATGAACATTTGCACCGAGGCGGTGTTCCTACTTGACTGCTTTCGAGACATGGCGGACAAATTCAAAAATCTGAAAAATCTATAGAATTCTTAATAGTAGACGATTTCATGTTGAGTGAAATCGTCTCAATCTACTTTGGGCGGACACTTGGGATTCTCTATTATTCCAAATTCTTGAGTGACTACATACTGAACGGTGCTTTAGGCTGTATATTACTGCGTGTACTTTAATTAACTGTTAGTTCTATAAAAAATGCAAAAAACACTCTCAAGCCCCAATAGGATGGTCTGTTCATATTTTGATGCTCTACGACGACTGAGCTACAGAACAGAGCATGAGGTAAATATAAATCATAAGCACCAAGATACTTCACTTTGTGTTATTTTGTCAGTAACGGGTGTTGAGGCGTTTTTAAATCTATATTTTCGAGTCCTTATATCAGAAAAAGCATATAAACATGCTGAAGAACAGATACTTTCTGACTTGGATAATAAAGTAAGCTTAGATATAAAAATAAAAAGTTGGCCTTATTTAGTTTTCAATGAAAAATTAGATTTGGGTTCAGGTATCGGTCAAAAGTTCACTACACTTAAGAATTTGAGAAATAGTATTGTCCATTTTTCCAGCTCTCATGAAACAATAAAAACACCAGGAATCACAATTAATGGTATGGCGAATACATCAGCATATGACTCAATAAAAGCAATGAGGCCAATCGAATTATTAGGAATATCTGAAAAATTTATATGTGAAATATTTAGGCTACGTGGAATAGAAAAACATAACATCTGTCATATGCTACATTTATGGACAGGTAAAGTACCTGAAAAAATGAGCTAACAAGAAATTCAACCAGACCAAAAAACGCGTCACTTCGCTCCGCTTTTTCGGCAGGTAAATTTAAACGTTTAAGGAGTTAAACAAATTGCACCCGAAGGCTCTAGAAAAAATATCCAATAAAGTTAGAGGCTCTCTAAAAAACTGCATGGTTAAGGACAACTGGCCACAGTATGAGTCATTTTCGGAACATGTTGGCTCATTAGCAAAAGAAGTTTTGAAGCATAAAAAGGAATGGCTTGATAGGCCTGATGTCTTTTCGATATTTTACGATCTTGTATATATTGCAATCAAGGAAGTAGCAAATGAGGAGCAAAGTCTAGAAGGTAATTTATGGGATTTACTAGGTGATGAAAACAGCGAAAGGCTGTCAGAAACATTAAAGGAATATATTACATCAATTCCAAGAAAGTATGACCTATATATTCCAATACCTGAAATATCAAAGAATATTCCATCGCCTATTAATATTAGCGAATCAATATCATTGGTTTCGTTTCAAGAAGCAGACCAAATACCAGGCGGTTACCATAAAGGGCTTCTTTCTTTTGATAACAAACTAGAAATTGGAAAGGTATATATTAAGCAAAACATTGTTGGTTATGCTGGAAACCGTTTAGAAAACGCTTGTACCAAAGAAGCGCTTAGTAATCTCAAAATTATTCTACAACAAGGACTTTTTAGAGGGTTGTTTCAATTAACCCCTGAAGGTAAAGCTGGTCTAGGTATTTTTGGAGGGTTTACGCATCATCAAATCAAGAAATCTAAAATAGTTAGTGTTGACGAAGCTTACGATGACCCAAAGATATCATCAGTGGAATTACCTATAGATATATGCCGCTTACTTAGCAATATAGATATTAACTGGGACTCTGAAACCATATCGACGGCAACTGAGAGAGAAGAGCTTGACAAGGCTATTGCTGCACTGCTTCGCAAATCGGTTCATTTAATAGAAACCGCCGAGGAAGAAGCCGAAAGAGTTAAAGGCGCAATTAAGTGGTGTTTTGATTCCTATGCAGTTGAAAATCAAACTCTGTCTTTTTTACAGGTCTGTATTGGACTTGAAGCCCTTCTGGGTGATGCCGAATACAACGGTGCTTTAACAGAGACCTTGGCTGATAGATGCTCATATCTAATTGGAGATGATATTAAGGGCAGAAAGACCATAAAGAAAAATTTCAAAGAATTGTATGAAGTAAGATCAAAGCTTGTTCATGGTAATGCTTCGGAGTTAACAGGGGACCAATCGAGGTATTTGAGTTGGGGGAAATCAGTGCTTGAGCACGCCATTTTAAAAGAAATGAAACATCTTAATTTAGGGAAAACCTAGCAAATGGGTCAATTAGGACGCTCCTGTCGTCGTGCCTATTACTCAAAGCGTTAGATTATATATGGAAAAAATAGCAATTGTTCTCCGCAAATCTGAAACTGAAAATAAGTTTAGAGAGGTAATCCTTGGCGCATTTAAACAGGATGGTTTTGTAGACATCCACATATGTAGCGGTTTTTTTCAAGAACGAGGTAAATATTTTGCTTCAAACTGTTTTATTGCGAATGCAGCAAAAATATCCTGCAAAAGGAATGTAAATACGGTTGGTGTGTATAACGGTATTTGGAAAGGTGACTTTGATTCTTTTGTTGCTGGCCTGAGAAAAATTAAATGTTCATGTGGCACACCACTAAATGTAATAAAAAGAAAAATAAAACGATATCATTGGCATGCAAAAATATTTATAGCCTCTGATTCAAATGGCCCTCAATTAGGCGTTATTGGTAGTAGTAATATTACTAGTAGAGCTTTCGGTCTAACTACTGCTTGGAATTTTGAGGCTGATGTAATTCTTTGGAATGATTCAAACAATGAGCATTGGGTGCAGTCGACCCAAAGCGGACGCTCGGTAGATTTAGTATCTAGGTGAAATTATGCGCCGTCTTCAGAACATTTATGACTCCATATTAGTATGAGCTCAGTTCAAATTAAGCTTCAGTTTCGTCGGATTGCAGAGAGCCTAGCAGCTCAAGCAATAGTAGCCGCTGGGACAGGCCACGCGTCCACGACGGGTCGGATTCGAGAGATACTTGTAAAGCAATTTTTGGAACCCCACTTACCGCGGACTTTCAGTGTTCGCTCTGGCGTGATAGTTGATTCCGAGGAGCTTTCTTCAAAGCAGCAGGATTGCGTCATCATTGATAACAGACTTCCGTTGGTTGACATTGGGTCAGATGACGAAGCGGTCCTTATTTCTGAAAGCGTAGTTGCAACCATAGAAGTAAAGAGCCATCTTGGAACCACCGAACTACAAGAAACACTCGACGCTATCGCCATTACAAAGCAACTGTGCCGAAAAGGTGAGCAGATTTACCGAAAAGGACCGGTGGAAATTCGTATTCCTAAGCCACATCCTATTTTGGCGTATATCTTTGCGTATGATGGGTTAAGTATTAATGCCATCGCAGAACATATTGCAGAGTTTGCGCATAAGCATAAGGATGGTGCTATTGTCCCAGAGGGTGTTTGCATTCTCAAAGAGGGTGTAGTTCTTCGCACCCAACTCATGCCTGTGGTGAAAGGGAGCAAAGTTACTTTGCCTCCTCTCAAGGAATCGAAACTTACCACACAGATTCTGAAGAAAGACGCACTCTTAGCATTTTATCGACGCTTAGTTGATGACGTAATACCCTTAAGAATGGTTAACATCGACATTGATGGCTACTATAACGCTAGTGACCTAGAGTAGTCAGCTAACGAGACATAACCGTCATTTTAAATTTATTTGAAAAACTCAAAATCCATGCCAAAGCGGTCATTAATGGAGCTGGATAGAATCCTGGTGTTAAGAGGTCAGATTTGAATTTAAAATAAAAGACATCCATACATTTACCTCTATGCAAACCAACAAACATCATCAATTCAATGATCAAGCTTAAGCTTTTGTCAGGTTTAGA
>QIMC01000199.1 GCA_003232185.1 Flammeovirgaceae bacterium
AACCAGGAGTACTGCACGGAGACCAGGTTCAATCTTTACTAGCCCACGCACAAGCAATGAATTTTGCATTACCTGCGGTTAACGTAATCGGAACCAACACTGTTAATGCAGTTCTGGAGACCTCCAGAGATCTTGGTTCGCCGGTTATGATCCAATTCTCAAATGGTGGGGCCCACTTTAATGCCGGCAAAGGTCTTAGCAACGATGGCCAAAAAGCGGCTATCATTGGTGCGATTAGCGGTGCACATCATGTTCACCAGGTAGCAGAAGCTTATGGAGTTCCCGTGGTTTTGCATACCGATCATGCCGCTAAAAAATTACTACCCTGGATTGACGGTATGTTGGATGCAGGCGAAGAATTTTTTCAAAAACATGGAAAACCTCTTTTCAGCTCCCATATGATTGACCTCTCGGAGGAACCTATGGAGGAGAATGTGGCCATTTGTAAGCAATACTTACAGCGAATGGACAAGATGGGAATGACCCTCGAAATTGAACTTGGAGTAACCGGGGGAGAAGAAGATGGAGTAGATAACACCGATATTGACAGCAGTCGTTTATATACTCAGCCTGAAGAAGTGGCTTATGCTTATGAACAATTAATGGAAGTAAGCAATCGGTTTACCATTGCAGCAGCATTTGGAAATGTTCATGGAGTTTACAAGCCAGGCAATGTAGAACTAAGGCCAGAGATATTGAAAAACTCTCAAGACTATATTCAACAGAAATTCCAAACCGGAAACAACCCAGTGAACTTCGTTTTTCATGGGGGATCCGGATCCCCTCAACATCAAATAAGGGAAGCAATAGAATATGGAGCAATCAAAATGAACATCGACACCGATATGCAATGGGCATTCTGGGACGGTGTACGCAAATATTATATTAGCAAGGAAGGATACTTGCAAGGCCAAATCGGCAACCCTGAAGGTGAAGAAGTGCCCAACAAGAAGCATTATGACCCAAGAGCCTGGTTAAGAGCGGCTGAATTAAGTTTTGTGGAACGCCTAAAGGTGGCCTTTGATGATCTGAATGCGGTAGGAGTTTTAGCAAAACTCTGATCAGCACTGTCCTTAGTCTCCAGACTAAGGACAGTGACTAAGGACTCCGTTGACAAATTTCTTTATAGGCACAATATCGGCAACGATCAAGGTCAACGGTTTGAGTGAACGGTTTGGATTCATCAAATAGTTCCTTTAATGTATTAACCAAAAGCTTTTCAAACTCCACAAAACCCGATGGAGGAATTACCTGGCGATGATTAAGCCATTGCGTTCCCTCGTTTACTTTTTTCAGTGGATAAACGCCTAGCTTTAAGGGCGTACTATCTCCTGTTTTACCCCATAGATAACCATAGAAAAAACCCTGAAACCCTGACTTATAGCGGGGTTCATCGAAATGTTTTTGCAGATAATCATCTCCATTGTCTGGAAAAACCGGATTGCGTAAGGACACCAGATCCGCTCTGCCAGTTTTATAATCTACAATATGAACTATTTCATTTGCCTGATGGACCCGATCTAAAGTACCTTCTAAACGTACTATATGTCCAGGCTTGAACTCCAACTCCGCAGAGATTTTCATCTCTGTTCCTATCATAAAAAACGGAGTGGCCCATTGGTCTTTTTCGACAGCCTTATAAATTAACTTTTGTATGATCTGCTCATGAAGAATGTCTTTGCCCTCCAGTACTGAAAAAGAGGACTTCTTAAAATGATCTTTGATGGCCCAGGCAACAGTTTCATTGATGGCCTGCGAACTCAATAATTTCTTTATCTGATTTTTGGTAACTGTTTCTCCTACCAGCGGCTGATATAGTTTTTCCAGCGCATGGTGTACAATATTGCCAAAATCTCTCGCATCAAGTTCTGAAGTCTCTTTTTCCCTTTCTTTTATCCTGACCAGGTATCGGAAATAAAACCGAAGACTGCAATCCAGGTAATGCCGAATTGCTGTTGGTGAAATCGACTTCTCTAGTCCGGAACCAGTCAAAAACCGATTCATCATTTCTACTACTTTGGAAGATTTCTGAATCTCAAGAGTTGAATTCGTTGGTGTTTTAGCCAGAGGCATCTGATACACCTGTTGGGTGATATACTGTTCTGGAAATGCTTCGATCAACTGCCAGATAAATCGGCTTTTCTCACCTGACCCATCAATAGCTACTTCGGTATTGTACAACACAGTAATTTCCTTTGCCCTTTGCAACACCCGTTTGAAGTGATAGGCATAAATGGCATCCTGTTCCTCATAAGTCGGCAACTTAAATGCTTTTCGCATCGCATATGGAATATAACTGGTATGCTTGTTTCCACGAGGAAGCTTCCCTTCATTGGCTGAAACCAGGATCACACGTTCAAAATCCAGTGCCCTTGTTTCCAGAAAACCCATTAATTGTAATCCTTTGGTGGGTTCACCTGAAAAAGGAATTTTGGATTGCTCAAAGACCTGAATAATTAATTTAGATAATGTTCGTGGCTCCAGTTGTCCACTATGCTTTTGGATCCGTTCCTCCAATTGCATCAAATGTTTCAAGCTGTGGTATGCAAATTCTGTTTCCAGCTCACCCAATTGCTGATCCAACCGGAGTTTTTGATAGATTGACATCATCAACTCTACCAATGAACTGATCAAATCGCTGACCTGACTCTTTGGAGTCATGGCCAGTTTAAGTGTTTCAGAGGCCTCCAAAGGCATCAATTCTGATACAGCTATCCACTTGTTTTTTATTTTCAAGGTTGAAGACAGTAGTTGTATTGATGGCAAGGCTCTTTGCATCAGTGGGTTCGACCAAAGATCGGAAGCATAAGTAACTTCAGCGTAGGTGTTTTCTTCTTTACCCCGTAAATGCTGTTGGTACTCCATATATGCATTTGCCAGGCCAAACCAGTGACTGTACTTGGTAGGATACCCCATGGTCACATTCACCGACTTTGTGTTTTCAGGTAAAGCAAAAAGAAGAGGAAAAAGTAGCCCTTCATCCGCTAATACAACCCCACAACCACGCTGTTGTTCTTCTGACAATTGTTCTAATAACTGGCCTACTACCTGAGCTTGCCCTATTGACTGTACTCCACCAATCAATTGAATGCGTTTGGAATCTTCTATCATGTCCGTGATTACCCAATGTACCCGATCTGAGGGCGGCCATTTTTTATAATTCTTTCGCATGAATTTACCGGCCTCTTCAACTTCATGCTCCATATAAAGCTTGTCAGCATCCCAATAAATAGTAGCGATATTGTTTGAAAGTAAACTCCCGATAATTACCTCCTCGGATTTAGATAAGGCATTGAATCCAGCAAAAACTACTTGATCGAAAGGTAAATCTATGGATCCAGTGATTATTTGTTCTGCTAACTGACGATATAGCATTCCGCCATAATACAGACCATTGCTTTCCAAGTGTTCCTTAAAAGAGTGATAGGTCTTAGATACTCGGTTCCACTGACTAATGAAATTGAGGGTTAAAGATGTAGGCTCATTTCCAACCATTTCATTGAACCGCTTCAGGGCGAAAAGCACTTCTTCGTTGTCCTGAAAGCTTGATTCCAATTGGTGTAACTGTTCCAGGTTTCTATAGATCTCCTTAGCATCCACCAGGTACCTATCTACTTCATCGAAATCTTTGAGTAAAACTTGTCCCCAAGGGTAGAACTTATCAAATGTAGGTAAATCTTCCTTGTCAATTGCACCATCTGATGGTGGTTGATGCGTATCTCTATAGGCAGCATATAAAGTAAACAGCAGATCAATTTCGTTGCCAATTATTTTCCTGGTACAGCGGATAATAAAATCTTCAATACTGAGAATATCCGGGATTTTGATCGGGAAATCTCTTTAGTAGCGCTTCGCGGAAATGATAACACGCTCTTCTGGAAGGGAATACATAAGCATGATTCCGAAACTTATCCAAACCTTCTGTTGGCAACTGGTCAACAATATGACTGATAAACCCTTTCATGCTTTCACTATTCTTAAGTCCCTGACATATACCAGATACTTTTCAATATTTTTGTATCCCATATTTTCCAAAAGTGTAGCATACTGACTCAGCTGTTGGTGATGTTTCTCATGTTCCTTCTCTCGCTTATAGTCAACTACCACTGTCCGATGCTGATTGACCATTACCCGATCCGGTTTATACCTGCTACCGTTACCGGCTATTTCTCTTTCAGAGAATACTTCCCATCCCGGATCGAAAAACGCACTAAATTCAGGTTGTTCAAATAAAGCGTTCATTTTCTCCTGAATATGGCGTTTGTCCTTTTTTCTGATCAGCCCCTCTGCATGTAGGTGATCCAATACATTGGATATTTCCTCTTTACTATTCAGGCGCTCTAATGCAGCATGTAACTGGATGCCTTCCCTAATGGTATTGGCCTGGTAATTGTCCAGTAAAGTGAACATCCTTTGATGTCCGGAGTGAATAGACACCTTATCTTCATATGACCCAATCCGCATCCGATCGATGGGTATGGAAGGAGTAGCCTGGTCATTGGAAGGAGACAGGGGCTCAATTAAGTCACCCATAGTAAATATTTGGGTGTTGGAGTCCCATGAAGTACCCCATTCCGGCTTGTTGCATACCGTCCAAAGTAATTTATATAAACTTGCCAAGTCATCAACTGCCAGCTTTTTTGAGGGAATAACACTGCAAACGTACAGACGCATTCGGGCACGGGTAAAAGCCACATATACCGTATTCAAACCCTCAGTAAGTCCTTCCAATAGTTCCTGTTGATAGGCATTGGCAAAATCAGATTCCTGAAGATCACGGGTAAAACTCAATGGAAGGAGTTTGTATTTATGGTATTTTTCGGAGAGCTGATCTGTCCAGAAAAGAGAATCGGCCCGTGGTTTTAGTTCAAAATCAGCCCAAGGTAGTATAACAATGGGTGCCTCCAGACCTTTGGCTTTATGTATGGTCATAACCCGAACTGCCTCCTGATCCCCAGGAAATACCACCATCTGATCACTTTTGTTTTGCTCCCACCATTCAAGAAAGTCATGGGCCGTACTTTTTCCTTTGGCGTTTTGCTCCAGGCAAACTTCCAGGAACCTGGCAATAAACGGGTCAGCTTCTATAGATTCTATCAATAAAGGGATGATGCCAGAGACCCATTCATATATATTTCTGTAAGAGAGCTCATCCCAACTATTGACCAGTGCCGGGGGTAAATATGACTCGAGCAGTCCGGAGGTTTTCTCACAGGAATTAGTAAACAGTTCATTAAAGTCAATATTTGACTCAGGTTTCCCTTTTTGATAAAGAAAAGCCATCTCAGCCCGTGCCAGTGGATCTTTCGGATCTAAAAGCAAATACATACTGCTAATTAGTAACCTAACTGCCCAATTACTGGCTAAGCCTAGTGACTGATCACTATCCACAGGCATTCCCAACAATGCCAAATGTTGCGATACTTCTGCGACCTCTACATTTCGGTTGCACAGCACCAAAAAGTCACTGTAGCGAGCCCCATGACTTATTTGATCCTCTATGATTGATGTCAGGTGGTCCAAAGCGTGGTGCCGCCATTCAGCTCCGTTTCTTTCATAAAATTTAATAGAAACACCACCGATGGATTTGGATTTTGACTCCTGCTCCACCTCTCTATATACTTCAGACAGCATACTGGAATCCTGAGGAAGGTCTTTGGTGACCAATAATGCATTACTGGCGTGCTTGAAAAATTCGTTATTAAAAGCCACGACTGATTGTGAGCTTCTCCGGTTTTCCTGTAGGGTTTTCTCCTCAAGCTGATCTGTATACAGGGAGAGGTCCTGCACAGATTTTTTAAGTAACAGGTTTAAATCTCCACCACGCCAACGGTAAATTGACTGTTTTACATCACCTACCAACAAAACGTGATTTCGCTGATCCAGCGCATTGGTTACTAAAGGCTTGAGGTTATCCCATTGATACTGAGAAGTATCTTGAAATTCATCAATAAGTATGTGGTGATAGTAATTCCCAAGTTTCTCAAATAAAAACGGCGCTTCCTTATCTGAGATAATTTCCCTAAGCAAAAAGCTATTGTGCGACAACAACATTAGATTGTGGGACTGTCGATAAACTTTTAGTTGCTCTCCGATGGCATCAAGTAATCCATAACTATAGATATGTCGCTGTAATTGATAAGCGGTCATGTACGCCCCATAATGACTCAAATGGTATTCATATATATCCGAAGCAATCTGGCCCAGGCCAGCAGCAACCAGGGCAATAATCTCTTCCCGCTTAGGACTGGAGGCAATATACCAGTCACTTTCTCCCCGGGCGGTTCTCTGGAAAGTTTGATTTAAGATCAGGTCATTTCTTAATATTTTATCAAAGGTATTTACCGGACCGCTGCCCTTTCCTTTGAAGTCATTCTTTTCCAATCCATGCTTCTCAATTAACTCCATTGCCTGTTTGGCATAAATTTTTTGTTGCGACCTGTATTTCTGCTGTGTATCCCAAAGAAGCTTTTCAAGGGTTCTGAGAGACTTTATATTAACCTCCTCTTTCTTCAGTTTACTAAAACCCTGATGGAATTTCTCTTTAAAAAGTTCTTTCCCAAAATCAATTAGTGTATAATCCAATTGCCAGCCTTTATCATCTTCAATGCGGCTGAAAGCAAAATCCTTTACCCAACTACGTAATTCTTCATCATGAGTAAGAGTCTCATATAAAAGATGCAGCGACTCTTCCAAGGCAGTGTTGTCATCTACATCTATTTCGTAATTCAAACTCAGTTTCAACTCCCTGGCCAGGGATCTCACCAGTTGACTAAAAAAATGATCGATGGTGCTAACTGAAAACTTGGAGTAATTGTGCAATATGTTAGTTAGGGCTTTCTTTGCCCTATCCTGAATATTTAGTTTTTGTTCAAAATGTTCGAACTCTTTTTCAATAACCTCCCTCATGGTCGTGTTTTCGCCGGCCGCCATATCCCTAAGGTCCTTGAGGATGCGCTCCTTCATTTCCTCAGTAGCCTTGTTGGTGAAGGTTATTGCAAGAATATGCTGATAATCCTGGGGGTTTCGAAGTACGATCTTTAAGTACTCCTTTACCAGCGTAAAGGTTTTACCAGATCCGGCTGAAGATCTATAAATAGTAAAATTTTTAATTAAATAGGCCTCTGGATCCTCAAAGAGGGGAAGCTGATACATTCAGGAATTGCCAAAAGTGAATAAAATAAACCCGGATTATGCATTAGACTTCGTAACGAGAGTCTTAAATGGCTGTAAGATAGGTGCTCGCACAGATTTTTGCAACGGAAGCATAGCACCGCTATGGTGAGTAGTCAAAATCGAGCAAGTGCCTAG
>QIMC01000099.1 GCA_003232185.1 Flammeovirgaceae bacterium
TGGTAGTAGAATACAGCCAGGTTCCGGTTTATACCTGGCCAAGAAATGAAGATCCTGTAGAGGATTATCTGGAAATAGAACCTCCGGGAGCATTGTGGACCCATTCCTTCACGGAAGTCGAGTCGGAGTTTAACCGAATAGCTTCATTGACTGGCAACAATCTGGGAAAACGAAAATTGGTGAAACAAGGCTTGGGAGATCCTATTCCCTTTGGTTCGGATGAAGCCATGAATCAATTTATGAATCAACTAGGTCATTCTCAGGCTTCACCACTTTCTGATGAATTACCTGATGATATCCGCAAGGGATTTGATTCTGCAGCACGTATGGGGCGTATGGTAGAACAGATGGTGGGGCATACCCAACTCCTGCTTCGGGATAGTGAGTACAAAAGAAAGGAATTCGTTGCTGCCTATACCAACCAGGAGGAGTTGCGGGACTATTTCAAAAATGAGCTAATCGGATGGTTGGATGATGACTTTCTCCCCATTAATGCCCGGACTAAATTAGTTGAGGATCAGCCCGGGTATACCTGTTATGATGTATTAATGGATGTATTGCCAGATGTGAAACTTTGGGGTGTACTTAGTGTGCCAAAAGGTATAAAAGAGGGGGAAAAGCGTCCGGTGGTGGTACTTCAGCATGGCAGAGGAGGTAATCCCTGGACAGCTATGAGCACAGGAAGTTATTATGAAGTAGGTAGAAAGTTAGCTGATCTTGGATTTGTGGTATTCACTCCTTTTGGCAACTGGACTGGTGAGACCAGATTCCGGTGGATAGACAGAATAGCCAAAACAACTAAGTCGGGTATCTGGTCCACCGTAGGCCGCCAACATCAACAATTGATACGCTGGTTCAACACCCTGCCTTTTATCGATCCTGATAGAATTGGACTCTATGGAAAAAGCATTGGAGGACAGACCGCATCACTTATCTCTAGCATGCTCCCCGAGTACGCACTGAGTATTAATTGTGCATATTTTAACGAAGGAGCCCGTAAAGAAACATCTGTGTATTTTCCCACTAGCTTTGTATTTCATGTGGATTCCGAAATGCCTATGTGGAATAGGGGACACACCCTCGAATATGCTGAGATGGCCAACAGGTTAATATTTCCCAGACCATTTATGGTTGAGCATGGCATACAAGATGGAATCGCTCCACCGGAATGGGTAAAACATGAGTACGCAAAAGTAAAAGACTACTATGTCAGCATGGGCAAAGAGGATTTAACTGATTTAGATCTTCATGATGGTGGACATATTATCAATGGCGTTAAGAGTTACCCGTTTTTGCATAAGTACCTGGAATGGCCTGAAACTTATGGTGTGAAAATGGAGATTTCTAAAAAATAATAGAAGAAAGTAGTTGTGCTGAAAAGTAAAGACAGCCGGTCTCAAATGATCGTGTGTCCTGCTGGTGTATCCCTGAGTGAATAAAGTCCTGCTTTTTGACCTGAAGAATGACCCTAACGAGATAATTGATTTGTCTGATCAGCCGGAACATGCAAGACCCACTGGTTTTGAACAGTAGAACAAAAGAAGACTGGTTGTAGCATCCGCTACGACCGAATTCCGGCGCTAAGATAAAAATTGGTCGTAGGATCGCACGCTTAACCTACGACCAGTGTGTAGTAGTCTTTCGTAGCTTCAAGCTACAGAAAGCTGCACTGGTTATTAATTTCCTTCGTCCCTCGTCATTCGTCATTCGTAATTCGTAATTCAAAAAGGGATTAATCCCTTTTTGAATGTCCCAGTCCATCCGGCGCTCCTTTGTAATATCTAAAACGTTCATAAGACTTGCCATCCTCAACCAGTATTCTGCTGCTTATCTGATCCATCAATTTTTGTTCCTCACCATCCGGATATTTACTCAGATCCGGTCCCAGGTAATCCTTCCAACCTGAACTGAACTGGCTGACATATTTCATTCCGGCTTCTACTCTTTGGTCTGCATAATCGGTAATGTTCACCCGCGTATTTTTGTCAGGAATATTCCCGCCGTAGAACAGGTACTCTTCAACTACATGGGCTTCCAGGCCTTCATGAATGACCTGTCCTTCATAAAGCAAACGCCACTCAGCGGCCCGGGCCGCATCCGCCGCCAGATAGGCAGCTGCCCGGTGATCACTTTTCTGCCATACCTGATAGTTATAACCACGGTGGAACCACTAAGGCCGGTTAATTGTGTGAAAACCTATGGAGGCATGAATTCCAGTTGGGGGTCAGGAAGCAATCAGGATGGAGTCGAGCGATTGGCACGACAGATGTTGCTTGGAGTGGCTGCAGGTCGGCATCACAGAGGTGCTTATGGGAATGGGAATAATGAAAAGGCCCTTGCCTCGTTACGATCAATTCGAAAAATAGAAGAATCGGTAAAGTTCTGGGATTTGGAGCCAGCCATGGAAATCCTGGGCGACAGAACGGACAACGAAGCCTATGCCGCCAGAAATGGGGATGAACACTATGTGATCTATTTCCCACTAGATGGATCAGTTACAGTCGAACTGCCCCTCGAATCAGATCAATACCGGTTCAGATGGATTGATATCCGTACAGGAGTGGATCAAGAAATTGAAGCGGATAATAGCGATGACAATGTGATCCTCACCAGTTTAAGTGAAACCGGGGGATTCAATATATTGACCCGGAAGGATTAGAATTTAAATAGGGCCAGATAAAGCGCGCCAGCCGTGGCGAGAGAGGCAGGACTTCTGGTTGACAAAGATTAAAACGCAAGTACTGTCTCCTCATATACCTGATTGGCACTACCTCTGATCTGCATTTTTATCTTAATGTCATTTTCAGCATGTGAAATATGGATAACGCCAAAGTTCTTTTTTATAATCAGTTCTCCAATTCTAAAAGAATTGATTTCAATATGATCCGGACTTACTGTATGTGTCAATCCACTCGAAGTAAATTCATATAGGGGATAGCTAAGACCTTCCAATTCAATTTTAGAAAATTCGGCAAAATGTCTGTCTCCACTTAAAATAATTGGCCTTGCAGGTTTTGTTTTTACAAGAAGCTCAAAAAACCTGGTTCGTTCATTGGGAAAATTACCCCACTTTTCAAATATCGGAATAGGGATCAATGGCACCCCAGATCCAAATAGGTGGATATGGGCATCGCTATCGGCCAATTCCTTCTCCAGCCATTTCCATTGTGCCTCACCTAAAAATTTTCCATCTGTATCAGGAAGGAAATAAGAATGCTCCTTTTCATTCGGGTTTTTAATAATCGCATCCCTAAAATACCTTGTATCCAGCAAAATCAATTTTATTTTAAGTCCGTTGTCTTCAATTACATAAGATTGGTATGCGCCTTTATGATCTCTTACTTTTGCATCGGCAGGCACATCCAGAAAATCCAGAAGTAATGACTTACTTTCATCTTTCATCGGGTATTCTTTCCCTCCATTATTTATTCCATAGTCATGATCATCCCAAATACCATAAATATCCATGGACTTTCTAAGGTTTTGGTATGAGGCACGTTGTTTTTGCATATCATATTTTGATTTCATGAGGGCCATATCTTCTGTATCTCCATAAATGTTATCACCCAGCCAAATCCAGGCTTTAGGTTTAAGATCCACCACATTATCCCACATCTGAACGGAATCAAACTCATACGAACACGAGCCAAATGCAATAGTCGTATGATGAAACCTTTGGTTACATGAACAAAAAAGGACAGTTGTTAAGAAAAAGATCAGAAAATTAATCAAAAAGAATTCCCCTAGGCTCTGCCTCGGGGTTTCCGATTTACCTCTCCTTGGGAGAGGTCGGAACTGCTTTTCGCAGTTCCGGG
>QIMC01000210.1 GCA_003232185.1 Flammeovirgaceae bacterium
CTATAAAACGCCACATCTTTAAACCTGGCTTCAGCATACCGGTTTATTTGATCAGTAAAGTGGAGTGAATTTGGGTGACTGCTTTGTCCACCGGCAAGTAAACTTTTGGCTTTGACCCTGTCTCCAAATTCAACAACTGCTACAAAGCTATTGCCACTGGTGCCATATAACTTTTTGAGGTGATTGCCTGTTCTGGTTCCAAAGGATGCCAATGCCCCCCAGTTGCCAGAGGCTAAACCAATTGGAGTACTGATTTGGTCATCGTCAAATACTGATTTAATGTCTCCACTCAACCTTTGAAACCGGTTGATTTCACCCCAGGGTATCTTCCAGGTACCATATAACTCCTGCATTTGACCCACTGCTTTTCGAAAAAGATCCAGACGTTCATTAAAGGGTGCATCTGTACCAAAATAGTTTAGACGCTCCATAGGTCTTTGGTTAAAAGCAGCTGGTGACTGGCCTTCCTTATAACAGATGGTGCCATAAAAATGGGCCAAAGACATGGCAACAGACTCCTTGCTTACTCTAAAATCCCATTTGCGAAGCTCCTCTATTGGCAATTGCAACTGAGCGTCTGGTAATTGGTTGAATGCTTCGATTAGCCCAGGAATCAAAATTTCAAATCCTGGTAAATAGGGGTCATAGGCTAGTTCAATTAAGTTGTCCATAGTCAACCCTTTTCTACCGGTCAACAAACGGATGGCGTGGATCCCCCTGAAATTTTCTCGGTCGATAGACATATAACCAGGATAATCCTCTTTTTTTGGGCTATACTCCAGAGCACTGGTAAATGGGGTTGAGTTGCAGTTTTGTATCCAACCATTGGGTGGGTTGAACAAAGTGATGCATTCATCCACTGTATGCAACCCTTGCCAATCAGTGGCGGGATTACTACCATCTAACGGCTTGGAGTAATCAAATTCAGTATTCCGAATCGGAATAAAATTTCCGTGGTAATAACCAATGGTGCCTTGAGCGTCAGCGTAGATAGTATTATTGGAAGAATTCGTACGCATTTCCATCATCTTTTTGAATGCTCCATGACTACTCATCTTGGTTCTCTTGTATGATTGGGCCAGCGCTTTCACTGGTTCCCACATCATTGCGGTAGCGGTCCATTGATCATCCACCAAATGAGTTATGGGGCCATGGTGGGTGTGGTACCTTGGAAAGGTTCTTTCTTTGAAGGTTCCATCAGGTGAGCGGTATTTCAAGGAAACTTTGGATACTTCCACTGAGCGCAATTGACCACCATAGACATAATGGGGCACTTCGTCTTGATACTGAATATCCTCTACAAAGTCATCAATCACGTCAGAATAGGTGGAGGTATGCATCCATCCGGTTTTTTCATTAAACCCCTGATAGATAAAAAATTGACCCCAGGTTACTGCTCCGTAGGCGTTTAGACCCTCTTCGCTAACAACATGTACCTCACCCCGAAAGTAGAATGACGTATGGGGGTTAATTAATAACATGGTGTTCCCAGATTCAGTTAATTTCCCCGAAAGAGCAATCCCGTTGGAACCTCGCGGCTCCTCAAGCATTGTGGCAGGGGTGAAAAGGGACACTTCTACAGGCTCCATTTCCTCCAGACTTTCATAGAATTGTTGTATGCCCTTGATTGATACTCTTTCAATATCGCCACCAATGGATCCTTCACTAAAATACATGGGCATCCAGGGTTCAAATTCAGTGAGCAGCCGAGGTTGTACTTCCGGATGAGTATGTAGATAAAAATTGATACCATCCGCAAAGGCCAGACAGAGTTCCTTTAACCATTTTGGGCTTCCCTGATAGTGTTCAATTGCTTCAGTTTTGGTCATAAATAATCTGGCACGGAGGTCGCTATATAAAGCTTGCTCTCCTTCCACCTCTGCCAGACGGCCAATGGCCCACAAGTAGTTTTGCTCGATCCTTGGAAAATCATCTTCACACTGAGCATAAAGGAGGCCAAACACAGCGTCAGCATCCGACTTGCCGTAAATATGTGGCACTCCAAAATCATCCCGAATGATCTCCGTATTGGCAGCGTGGGCTTCCCAACGAGCAAGGTTTTCATTAACCTCAGGCGAAGAACAAGAAAGAATAATTAGCGTACCTACAACAGGAATCCATTTCAACATGGTGCAACCATTTTTACAATGAAAGATAGCAAAATTTGGGACATTTGATATACGCCGTTTACCTGATGTTTTTTATTCCTTTTGGTTATCTTTATTAATACCATTATTTGTGGATGCAATTATGGTATTTGAAAGCTAAATTAAACAATCGAGGGAATTTGAAATATTTATTGACAATCATCCTATTAATCAGCTGCCAGGTGATCATTGGTCAGGCCAAGCCAGGATTTTACCTCACTATAAACCTTGACTTGGAGCTATGCGACAATAAAATGAAACTGCTTAACGCAGAATCCATGTATTGTATTTTAGAAGAGCCCATCATTGAATTTGATTCTTTTGAAAAAGTCACGGAGATGGCCTATGATTCACTTTTTGAAATGCGCAATTTCCGTATTATTCTTACACACAAAGGTGCGAAATACGTGAATACCATTGCTGCAAAGCTCCCCAATCAAAAGCTTGCTTTAGTAGTAAATGGTATACTGGTAAGCATCATCGATCTATATGGAATTTATAATGCCAGGACCATTGTCATTTGGGATCAGTTTGACAGTCAGTCCATGGACTGGATACATAGAAGCTTGGTAAATAATGTCACCAAGGCCAACAAGAAAAGCTAATTAGTTCAGGTTCTTTCGGGATATCTGGTGGTTAATTCCTAACTTAATTTCATCGCATCCAGGTATTATAGATACTGATATGGCCCGTGGTATTCAGGATGGTAGTAGTGAATCTCAATATCCAAATCTTCGACGAATTGCCGACATGTTCGCTACCTCACTTAAAAACCCGGTCCCACCTTCACTGGTAGCCGAGAAAATTTTGGAAGTTGCTGAAAGTGACACCAACCAGTTGCGACACCCCGTGGGGCCTGATGCCATACCATTTCTGGAATGGAGGGCGTCAATGACCGATGAGGAATGGGTAGATTGGCATGCTGTAGATGATGATGCCTGGTATGAAGCTTTGGCCCGTGACGTGGGAATGGACGCACGATCAAAGGTATAGTGTAAGGGACGAAGTAGTAATTATGCAAACTCTAGTAATTTTTATGTTGACCGTGGGCTTTTTGGGAGTGGAGGCGCAACCGCAGACCATGAAAGGTGTTGTCTATTTGGATGAAAACCAAAATGGTCTGCTGGATAGCCATGAAGCCGGTGTTTCCGGGGTACTTGTTTCTAATCAACGAGATGTTGTGTTAACGGATGCACAGGGTAGATACACATTGCCCGCCATGTCTCGTATGATCATTTTTATTACAAAACCCAGCGGTTATTCCGTGCCTCTTAATAAAAATCAACAGCCAAGGTTTTTTTATATTCACCAGCCACAGGGTTCACCAAAAAACTTAAAATATGCCGGCCTGGAGCCCACAGGTCCGTTGCCAAAATCGGTGGATTTTGCGTTGTACAAATCTGACAATACAGGAAAATTTAACGCCATTATCGTGGGGGACCCTCAACCACGTAATTCAACGGAAGTTGGTTATTTTCGAGATGATATCGTTAGTGAGATGTATGGCCATAAGGCAAGATTTTATATGGCCCACGGTGATATCGCTTTTGATGACCTTTCGATTTATAAAGAGTACAACCAGATAGTTGGCAAATTGGGATTGCCTGCTTACAATGTGCATGGCAACCATGATATGAACCTTGATGTTTCCCATGAAGACTTTTAAACATCATTTTGGACCCGCAGATTACTCATTTAATTATGGAAAAGTCCATTTTGTGGTTTTGGATAATGTTCGGTATAATGGTTGGGACAGCGATAAAAATAAAAACGGCGGCTATACCGGTTATTTAAACAAACGTCAATTACAGTGGTTAAAAGAAGATCTGGAGCGTACTCCGGAGGACTATCTGGTGGTTATCAATACCCACATTCCTTTAAAGACACCTCAATCTGACGCTGAATCGGTAA
>QIMC01000191.1 GCA_003232185.1 Flammeovirgaceae bacterium
ATCGCCGGATTATTTGGAAGCGGATTAGAATGGGCAGTTGGGCAGCAATTTTTATCGATAGCATCTGGTATTATATTACTTGTTGGCCTGCTGTTTACCTGGAAAGGGTCTAAGCGCAAATTATCTTGGATGCCTGGGTTGTTGGCCCGGATCAAGCTTAAAATGGGCAAAATGCTGAATGGTCCATCTGGAAATATGTGGTGGTTTGGGGTGTACAATGGATTACTGCCTTGCGGGCTTACTTATGTTGCCCTGGCAGCAGCCGTTTCCACGGGAAGTGTGTTCCAGGCAATAATGTACATGGCACTGTTTGGAATTGGTACCAGCCCCATGATGTGGATGGTTGTCAGCAGTTTCCAGCGATTGAATTTGCGATGGGCTTCCGGAAATAAAATCATAAGAATATTTACCTGTCTTTTGGCCATCTTGCTAATAGTAAGAGGATTAAACCTGGGCGTGCCATTTATTAGCCCTGAGGTAAACGGTGATCATTCCACACATATGCATAAACCGGGTTGAATGATTCTTTTGGTTGGCTTAACCGTTCATTAGGCCTTGAATTTCGGTAATCACATCCGCCGGCAGTTCTATATTACCTGCTTGAGCTGTTTCTTGTAATTGGTTTGGATTGCGGGCACCCACTATTGCAGCGGTTACCTCAGGCCAACGCAATACCCAGGCTATCACGGTAATTCCTAGGTTTTTTGCGATTGTTTTTAAACCTTCTACCAGTTCCAAGTTATGAGATAGCTTAGGATCATTAAAATGAGGGTCATTTCGGCGATGATCGTCAGCTGGCATTGCTGCTATTCTTTCACGGGTTACTTTCCCTGTTAACAGTCCCTTATACATGGGACTGTAACAGACTACTCCTATATTATTTGCGGCACAATAAGGTAGCAATTTATCCTCAAATGCTGAAGCAATCATGCTATAAGGTGGTTGCAAAGATACTGGCTTTTGAATGACACTTATACACTTTAACTGCTCAACAGTATAATTCGAAACTCCAATATAGCGTACCTTTCCTTCTTCGACCAATTGAACCATGGTTTCCCACCCTTCTTCAATCTGCTCTTCTGGCTCTGCCCAGTGCACCTGATAAA
Organism: Flammeovirgaceae bacterium; assembly: GCA_003232185.1. Classification (GTDB taxonomy): domain Bacteria; phylum Bacteroidota; class Bacteroidia; order Cytophagales; family Cyclobacteriaceae; genus SZUA-3. The sequence goes on from QIMC01000191.1 coordinate 1,107, forward strand.
AGATCGATTACATCAACCTGAAGCCTTTTCAAACTATTCTCTACTTCTTTTTTAATGCTTTCTTTGGTTTGAATTTTGACAATATTGCCTTTGCTATCCCAGTTTCGTGCACATTTGGTGGCAATTATGGGGCGATTTGACATTCCTTTCAAGGCTTTTCCGACAATTACTTCAGCATGTCCTAATCCATAAACTGCTGCAGTATCGATCCAGTTTATACCGCTATCAATGGCTTTGTGAATTGCTGCTATGGACTCCGTGTCATCTTGAGGTCCCCATGAGAACTTCCAACCTGTGCCACCTTGTGCCCAGGTACCTAAACCGATAACAGATAAATTCAGATCAGACAATCCTAGTTTTCTAGATTCCATGTGTTTTTAAGTAAAAGAAATCAAATAATAGCTCTTTTTAGTAATATATCACAAATATGGTCATGGCGCTGGATTTTGGAAATCGAATGGCAGCTATATATCTGCCTACTGGGTCGATTTAGTTATACCAGATTGGAACCATCTAATCATCTAATTTAGTAAATATTTCCCCTGGCATCTGGTCACTCACCTTACTCAAAGCCTCCATACTTCACCTTAATGGTAGAATATCTGTTGAATATCAAAGAAAAGAAGATAAATTAGAAGCAACCGTTATCTTGCCTTCTGGTACCGCAGGCAGCTGGGATTATCATGGAGTACAGTTACCGCTTACTGAAGGAGTAAATAGAATAAAACAACCTGTGCTCGGTTGTGGTCTGTGAATCCTGAAAGCAACAAATTTTACATAAATCTAATTTTGATCAAACGCAAAAAATATGAAATCTATACCTCAAATACTGATCAATGCATTAATTATTATCATTGTGACCCATTTCCAGTTATGGGCACAACCTTCAAAGAAGCTGGTGGAAGTCCAGGTAGCACCCACCAGGTCCGACTGGATCTATCAGGTTGGCGATAAAGTTGATTTCGAAGTAAGAATTATAAAAAACGGTCAATTGTTAACTGATTCAGAAATACGTTATCAGGTAGGTCTGGAAAAGATGCCGCCGGCAACCGAGGGGAACCAGAAGTTAAAAGATGGGAAAACCACCATCAAGGGTGGAACCTTAAATCAACCTGGCTTTCTACGTTGTGAAGTATGGGTAGAACATCAAGGGGTTACCTATCATGACTGGGGTACTGCTGGGTTTGATCCTGAAAGCATTAAACCCACGGTTGAAATGCCAGAAGATTTTGATCAGTTCTGGGAAGATGCAAAGAAAGAATTAGCGGCTGTACCATTGGATGCTAAAGTAACCCTGATGCCGGAATTAAGTACCGCTGATATCAACGTATACCATGTAAACCTTCAGAATATCAAGACTCCTCAGGCTTGGAGAGGAAACAGTCGATTTTATGGAATCTTATCTATGCCAAAAGCTCCGGGAAAATATCCAGCAATACTGGGTGTGCCAGGAGCTGGAGTGAGGGGTTATGGTAGAGATGACCGTGCGGCCAATGGAATTATCGTATTTAATGTGGGAATTCATGGAATACCCGTGAATATGCTAGCTGAGGTCTATCAGTCACTTGCAGTAGGTGCACTAGCTGGTTATCAGTACTTCAATTTGGATGACAAAGACCTCTACTATTTTAAAAGAGTATATCTTGGTTGTGTCCGGGCCATTGACTATATATTTTCATTACCCGAGTTTGACGGGGAGCAGCTGGCAGTTACCGGAGGCAGTCAGGGTGGCGCATTGTCTATAGTTACCGCCGGACTGGACCATCGAATAAAGTACCTGGCAGCCTATTATCCCGCACTCAGTGACATGACCGGTTATTTACATGGGCGGGTAGGCGGCTGGCCTCACATGTTTAATGATTATGACAAAAATAAACATCCGGATTGGCTAAATACTATTGGCTATTTCGATGTGGTCAATTTTGCTAAAAGAGTAACCATGCCCGGCTGGTATTCATGGGGATTTAATGACCATGTGTGCCCGCCTACCTCTATGTATTCTGCTTACAACTCAATTTCTGCACCAAAGGAGCTACATAAGTTCCTGGAAACAGAACATTGGACTTTCCCTGAACAGAGAAATCAGGGTAATGCCTGGTTGTTTAAAAAGTTGAGAGTAAGTACTGAAAAAGACTAACTTTTAGCCACAAATAAACTTATATGTTATGAAATAAATCTAGTGGGAAGGCCCCGGAATTCCTCTCTTATCCGGGGACACTTCTAAAATCGAAAATCGTTAATCAAATGTTCGATTGTTCCTATGCTTCTACCATCTCAATCTTCTCAATAGCATCACCTTGCTCAATATCATCTATCACTTCAGCTCCTTTAACAACTTTCCCGAAAACGGTATGTTTTTTGTCCAGGTGGCTGGTATTGGTACGGCTGTGGCAAACAAAAAACTGAGAACCACCGGTATTTCTTCCCGCATGGGCCATCGATAAAACGCCACGATCGTGGTATTGATTTTCACCTTCGAGTTCGCAATCGATGGTGTAACCAGGTCCGCCGGCTCCTGTTCCTTCAGGACAACCTCCTTGAATAACGAAATCCGGAAGAACCCGATGCCAGGTCAGGCCATTGTAATATCCATCCTTTACTAGCTTGACAAAGTTAGCCACTGTATTTGGAGCATCTTTTTCGAAAAATTCGACTTCCATTGTGCCCTTACTGGTAGTAATAATTGCTTTTTCCATGTTTAATATATTTGGCTGCAAAAGTAACAGAGATTATTTAGTTGACAGGATTTTTGGATAAAAACTTTATAGTAATGCACATAATCCTAATTTCAGAGGAACTTGATAAATCGAATCCTGTGTTTGAAAGACTAGATCTACCGATCGGGTGGAGTTGAAAGGATACCAGCTTGGTAATAAATTGCGATTGTGATATATTACGAAATGAAGAATTGGATGGTAATGTCTAGGATAAATACGGCGGTTTGGATCTTAATCATCTTACCAACAAATTTAATTTCACAGGCTATTCAAATAAGCCCGGACCACCCTCAATATTGGTCCTACCAGGGGAAACCCATGTTGCTTTTGGGAGGCAGTGTGGAGGATAACTTATTTCAAATTCCAAACCTGGAAGAACATCTGGACTTGTTAAGCGCTGTTGGGGGTAACTATGTGCGAAATACTATGTCGTCCAGGGATCCAGGCGACCTGTGGCCATTTCATTTTGATGAAAAAAGCGAATTGTATGACTTAGATAAGTGGAACCAGGCTTATTGGCAGCGATTTGAGAATTTTCTGATTCAAACATCCAGTAGAAACATATTTGTACAAATTGAGATCTGGGCCACTTTTGATTTCTACAGAGACAACTGGGAAAAGAATCCGTACAATCCAAAAAATAATTCCAATTACAACGCTGCCAGAGTTGACCTACCTGAAGAAGTTTTAACGCACCCCATTTATACCGATAACCCCTTTTTCTGGAGCATTCCTGAACAGAGGAATAACATGCGACTTTTATGGTACCAACAAAAATTTGTAGACAAGTTACTGTCATATGCACTGCAGTACGGCAACATACTGTACTGTATTGATAATGAAACCTCTGTAACCGCCTCTTGGGGTCGATTTTGGGCAGATTATATTAGAATAAAAGCCTTAGAGCTTAAGAAAGTAGTATATGTAACCAATATGTGGGATCCCTGGGACCTTGACCACATTAGTCATCGTGAAACCATGGATCATTGTCGATATTTCTCAAAACAATCACCAGCTAGGGCAGCAACATTGGGACAATGGACTGAAACAGATTGGAAGATTGGCCAATATGGGTTACTTGCGCCCTGTAAATAATGTGAAGACCTATGGGAATGATGAAGGTCGGCATGGGCATGGGACCCGAAATGGCATGGAAAGCTTTGTTCGGAGTGTGTTTTTCGGTTCAGCAGCAGTGCGATTTCATAGACCCAGTTCT
>QIMC01000279.1 GCA_003232185.1 Flammeovirgaceae bacterium
TGTGGATATATTAAGGATAAAATTTCCCAAGAGCCTGTGGCATTCGCCACCATACAATCGGGAAACGGGTCCACAATCTCTGATGAAAATGGGTTTTTTGAGTTGAACCTGGATCATGATGATTTTGAAATCAGTATTCACCATATCAGTTATGAAACTTTAGACAGCTCTTTTGTACTTCCAACAGTTGCTGGTTGCAAAGACATCTACTTAATTCTTAACCAACAGATCTTACCGGAAATTATATTTAGTGATTATTTGATAAGAGGTATTGATAAACTAAACAATGGATCGTTTAAAATAGACTTCGAGGAATTCAGCATTCTACCTGGGCTTATCGAATCGGATGTACTTCAATCAATACAGGCTTTCCCCGGTATACTAAGCGTTAGTGAAACCGTATCGAATATCAATATCCGGGGAGGGAGCCATGACCAAAACCTAATCATTTGGGATGACATTAAAATGTATCAATCAGGGCATTTTTTTGGCCTTATCTCCATGTTTAATCCACAGATCACTCAAAGTGTGTCTTTAAGGAAAAATGGGACCTCCGCAGCCTACTCCGACGGCGTTTCGGGAACTATAGCCATGAATACCGAGCAAGATCTCAATCATAAATTAAAAGGAAATGTAGGTATTAACTTTATTGATGTGGGCGGTTTTCTGGATATTCCTGTGGGAAAAAATTCTTCGGTTCAGATAGCCGCCAGAAAGTCAATCAGTGAGTTTGTCGAAACCCCAACTTATTCAGAATATTTCCATAGAATTTCACAAAACACCGAAATAGAGTCGGACACATCCGAAGTAATCAACTCCGATATTAATTTTGATTTTTATGACGTCTCACTCCGCTGGATCTATAAGCCATCTGATAAAGATGAGATTCGCTTGAATTTTATTGCCGCTAGTAATGAATTGATATTCAACGAAAATGCTGTGCTTGATAGTCAGGAAATATCCAAAGAAAGCAGCTTGGATCAAATTAGCATCGCCGGGGGGCTGTCCTATCAAAGAACCTGGAATGACAGACATACTACTACCTTAAGTATCTATGAAACTGACTATAAACTGAAAGCGATAAATTCCAATATACTTGATGATCAACGGTTTCTGCAGGAAAATAAGGTTTCAGAAACCGGAGTAAAAGTATTAAGCGAATATCAACTCCTGGATCAACTGCAATGGACCAATGGTTATCAGTTCGTCGAAACCAAGGTTACTAACCTGGATGATGTGGACAACCCTATTTTTAGAAAGCTAGAGGCTAAGGTTGTTAGAACGCATGGAGTGTTTACAGAAATTGGCATAATCTCTACAAATAGACAAACTAATCTAAACCTAGGGGTCAGGATCAACTATTTAGAGAAATTTGACAAATTTATATTTGAGCCCAGATTAAGTTTTAACCATCAGTTTCTACAGTGGTTTAATGTTGAAATATTAGGAGAATTCAAACATCAAGTCACCTCTCAGATCATAAATTTTCAGAACGACTTTTTGGGTATCGAAAAGCGAAGGTGGCAATTGTCGGATAGAGTTACCATACCAATTATTGCCAGTAAGCAAGCATCGATGGGACTAAGCTATGCAAACAGTGGATGGTTATTTAATGCGGTAGGATATTATAAATTCGTTGATGGTATTACCACTCAAAGTCAGGGGTTTCAGAATCGCTATGAATTTGTAAAGTCCGCTGGTAGTTATAGTTCCGTGGGCATGGACCTTCTCTTGCGCAAACAATTAACCAATATCAATACTTGGTTAAGCTATTCATATCTGATCAGTGAGTACCATTTTAAAGAATTCACAGAGCAATCTTTCCCAAGCAATTTTGACATCACCCATACACTTTCTCTGGGTGTCACCTACTCCCTGAATCATTTCCGATTTTCGACCGGTCTAAACTGGCACACTGGGAAACCTACCACCAGACCACTGCCAGGCGCCACTGTATTGAACAATGAAGTCAACTACGATCTCTCAAATCAGGATAGACTGGATGATTATATGAGAATTGACCTGTCCGCGGTTTACCAATTTAATTTGGGAAAAAATAGTTTTGCAGATATTGGATTTTCTATATGGAACCTTTTGGACAGGGAGAACCCCATCAACAATTTTTATCGGGTAACTGATGGAGGCGAAGTCGAGGAAGTTGTTCAAAACTCTCTCGGCATTACCCCAAATGCCATGTTCAGGTGGTATTTCTAATTAATCAAAAGCTGTACTTAAACCGCATAAACAAAAATGACCCGCCATCTCCATCTCGCCTGTATTACTGGTTCCATTCTGTAAATCGAGTGCACTTTTGATAATTTGTTTTGGGTCTTGGGCAGTATTCTTTAGGTACACACAAACATTAGTGTGAGAAAAACCAAAACGAAAATTTTATAAAATCTTAAGATCTTTATACCTGTTTATTTATTCCGGGAATAAAAAGGCTGCTCCATATCCGATTCTGGTGCTCGAAACACCCATGGCCTAAATTTTTCCAGTACCTCTTCCCACTCCTTCAGTGTTTTGGTGGGGTAACTGGCAGACCATCCTCCACTTCTAAATTCATCTGTTACCCCCTTATCCATGATAACATTTTTGCGCCAATTGTTTAACTCTGCCAATAATTTGTCCCTAATTTCCTGGTAGTTGGGATCATCTGCAAGATTGTTCAATTCCCAGGGGTCATTGGCCAGATCAAACAACTCAAACTCCGGTTTTTCCGATGCCATGAAAAGCGCCTGCTCCGGCGTAAGTTCCCCCCTCATATTCATAATGTTTAGTTGGGCCAGCACCGGATAACTCCGTTCCTTGTAATTATTGTATTGGCAATAAGCACGTTCCGGCATAAGATTGTGAATAAGTTTGTAACTTCTCGATCTGACGGCTCTCATAGCATCATGGGTGCTGTCCATTTTGTCCCTTGCCGCAAAAATATATTGCCGATCCCTGGTACTCCCATCCAGTAAATTGGCTCCATGAAGTTCATACTCCGGGGTAACACCACCTATATCCAAAATTGTTTTTGAAATATCCAAGGTAGTCACCATATCTTCATTTACCTGCGCCGGGTTTATCTTTCCCGGCCACCGAATGATGATTGGCACCTGTATTCCACCGTCATACAAAAACTGCTTTCCGCGGGGCATACAGCGACCATTGTCACCAATGATAAAAACCACGGTATTGTCAGCCAACCCTTCTCCCTCCAATCTTTGCAATACCTGGCCCACTTTTCGATCCACTATCTGCATGGCTTCCAAACCATTGGCCCAATCCCGTTTTGCGAGATCAGTCTGTGGATAATAAGGAGGTAATACCACCTTATCAATGCTTATAGGATTTTCAACATCTCTTTTCCACCTTCGATGTGTCCCCGGAAAAGTCAACAGGGCAAAGAATGGTTGTCCTTCAGCCCGCTCGCTCCAATCTGCTCCCTGGTATACTGGTCGGTCCAAAGTGAAATTAAAGTCCGTTTTTCTGGTTGCCATAAAACAGGTAAAGTATCCGGCTTCTTCCAGTAAATGGGTAATTGGCTCTATGCCATATGGCAGGGGCTTTCTTTCAAATCCGGACCCGTCAGTTCGGTGTTGGTTGGCCCCAATATAATTTTGATGGAACCCTGTGATCATGGCGGACCTAGAAGGGGAACAAACCGGTGCGGTGCAAAATGAATTTGTATACCTTAATCCACCTGCAGCTACTTTATCTACATTCGGCGTGCTTAGGCCTGCTTCACCATAACAGGACAATTGGTATCCCCAATCCTCCAGCATAATCCAGACAATATTTGGCTCAGAACTACTACAGGAGCACCATATTAAAGCCAGGATGAAATAAATATACAGGTTCCTCATAGTTGTACCTTCTTGTTACAAAATTTGTATTTTGGTCTATGGCAAATTACAAGATCAAAGGAAGATTTTAAGTACGGACATGAAAAATTTATTTTTCATATTGTTTGTTGTGGTTTTTTTGGGAACCTGTCAGACACCTGGTACCCCGCCGGATAACCGGCAAATAGTAGTGCTGACCTTCGATGATGCAGTAAGATCTCACTATACATTTGTAGCACCCTTACTTAAAAAAATGGGCCTGGGTGCAACCTTTTTATTTCTCACCGGTAGATGCAGGACACCGTTAATTTTATGAACTGGAATCAGATTGGTGCATTACATAAGATAGGTTTTGAAATTGGCAATCACCCCAGATCCACCTGGATTTTTCACTGCCGGAAAATGTGCACCGGCTTGAGAGAGACCTGGGCCTGATAGACTTTGCGTGCTGCGGGGGGGCGAGTTGCCGGAATTGTTGGAGGAGGCCTTGGTGGTCAGTTGCTGTCTGCTATTGGTATGGGTGGTGAAGGTCTACTAGGGAGTATCGGAGCAGGAGGAGTCGGAGGTGCGTTGGTTATGATCGTAGTATCATTCATTTCTAAAGCGCTAAAGAAGGGATAGGGCCTATAGAGATGAGGCTGCCGGGAGGCAGGAATGATGAATTACAGGTTGACATAGGCCTAAATAGTGATGAATGATAAGTTGACAAAGGACAAAGAGCAGAGAGCGTGGGGCGTGGGGCGTGGATTTGAGACCACCGCAATCGAGTTGGTTTAGAATTGATAGATAGATACTGCATTTAATGACTGTGACTTGGGCAAAGGTTAATTCGTAATTTCTAATTTCTAATTTCTAATTCGTAATATGCATATTCTCTGGTAAGCATAAAAGGCACCTCTGCATTTAGGTCAATGGTTACCTTTAACGGGGCTGGTCCTCGCAACCAAAAATCTACCTGTACCCTGGTGATGTTTTGAGCAGACCACGGCTTGTCCTCGATCCATTGATGCCCATC
>QIMC01000367.1 GCA_003232185.1 Flammeovirgaceae bacterium
GATCCATACTCTACCGCAGCAATAATCTCACTGGTAAATTCGTTGATGATAACCTCCTTATCGCTGTTGTTTTGCACAGAAATCCATTTTGTCATCACCGGTATTCCATCATACATTTCATAATGTACCGAAACCATTATTTCACCCGAACTAAACCCCTTCGAGTCTCCTCCTTCCAAAGTAGATGACGCCTCCGGCATTTGGTAATCCATGCGTAAATGAATTCCCTTGGGGGGCCATTGAGAATCCCGGGTATAGGCTCTTGCTCTTTTCCATTCAAATGGAGCAATGGGATCACTTGTTTCATATTCAACAAATTGCATGGCTGATGGATTCGACTTCATGGAATCAAGCCACTCCGTTTTCAGATACGCATAATTGGGCTGTCCCATTAAGCCCCCTATTTCATAAGCAACATCATCTATCATAACCAAAGCCTCAGGTTTGACTCCTCTAAGCAGTGATTCACCGGTAATAAGATTGTCGATGGCTATGGTTGCAGCATTGGGGGCTGTCCGAAATATCCGCCGAATCAATCCATTGGTCATTATTATTTCATCGGAACGATCTCCAGTGTAAACTTCGGCTTCATAAGAACTACCGTCTAACAGCCAATCGGTTTTTTTGCTTTGCCCCTGTAGGAAAATTTGATTAGACACCATCATGAAGAGAGGCAGAAATAATAAAAAGAGATTATATCTTCTCATGTGCTGATTTCAAACAGTAATAAGTTGATAATCTAATAAGCAATTTTGTTAATTGAAAAAGAACCGGTCACAAAGTTTATTCCTGAACAGTATTGCCAAAATAAATACACTTCTCTTATCTTCATGAAATATTAACTGTAAGCACCAAGCAATGATCAAGATGCTATTACCTTACTTTTTCATATCCATTTTAGCACTTATCTCCTGTCAGGAGCCTAATACTCCAGTAGAAGATAAAAAGCCCAATATCATCCTAATTTTCGCAGATGATCTAGGCTATGGGGATTTGAGTTGCTACGGCCATCCTACTATTCAAACACCCCGACTGGATAAAATGGCTCAGGAAGGAATAAAGTTAACTTCATTCTATGTAGCGGCACCTGTCTGCACGCCATCCAGGGCAGCGTTAATGACCGGTCGTTACCCTATCAGGATCGGTCAACCAGGAAATTTAGGTCCTGACTCCCCCGGGGGTCTTTCAAGGGATGAACGAACCTTAGGTGAAGCACTTAAGGAAGTGGGCTATCGTACTGCGGCTTATGGCAAATGGCACCTGGGAGCAGTTCCCGGCTACCTGCCCACAGACCGGGGTTTTGATGAATACCTGGGCATTCTATACAGCAATGATATGATGCCACCCTGGGTAAACACTGAGAGACCTTTGCATCTTTACCGGAACATTGAGCCTACTGATGAGCAACCCGTAGATCAAACAACATTAACCAGAAGATATACAGATGCAGCCATTGAATTTATCAGGAAGCCTTCAGAGCAGCCATTTTTTATTTACCTCCCTCATTCCATGCCTCATTTACCAATACATGCATCGAATGAATTTAAAGGAACATCCGCCGGTGGTGATTATGGTGATGTTATTGAGGAAATGGACGCCAATGTGGGGAGAATTCTTGATGTATTGAGAGAAGACGGACTTGAAGAAAATACTCTGGTCATATTCACTAGTGATAACGGCCCCTGGCGTAATATGCCACCACGTATGTATAATACCGAGCCGGTAGAAAAATGGCACGCAGGAACCACGGGGGCTCTTTTTGGAGCAAAGGCAACTTCTTATGAAGGGGGTCAACGGGTACCTGCGATTGTGCGATGGCCGGGTAAAATACCAAAGGAACAGATAAGTTCAGCTTTGTGTACTACCATGGATTTACATGTCACAATACTGGGTTTGGCAGGGGCAAAACCTGCTCCAAAGGTGTTGGACGGTAAAGATATATGGGCGTTACTAACGGAGAATGGCAGCTCTCCGCACCAGTATTTTTATTACTGTCTTGGAACAAATGTTGAGGGCATCCGGGACCAGGAATGGAAACTCAGGATATCTTCATATTCTGATGGTTGGACCTCTCCTGAATTAAAAACAGGTGACGAACCCGTTCTTACACAGTTATTCCATTTGAGAAATGACCCCTACGAGCGGTTTGATTTAGCAGATAAATATCCCGAACATGTTCAGCGGCTTAGCATTGAAATGTTGCGATTTGCTGAAGAAATTGGTGCTGATCATTATTAGCCGTCCTGCCCTGAATAAATATTCTTTCAATTTGACCTACTTTGGGTAGAATAATTACAAGATCAAAGTCAAATTATCTTCTTATTCTGCTATTTTTTCACTATTATATTAAATATAAAATCAGCTTATGAAAATCGCCGTTATCTCCACCTTCCCTCCACGCAAATGTGGTATTGCCACCTTTGCTAAAAACCTTATCGAAGCTATTGACCTTCATCAAACCGAGGAGGACAACTGCTTTGTGGTAGCTATCAACAATCAGGAGAGTGATTACGAATATAGTGATAGTGTAAAGTTTACCATTCAACAGAATATGCTGGCGGATTATATCAAAGCCGCACATCACATTAATTACAGTGGCGCAAAAGTTTGTCTATTACAGCACGAGTATGGGATTTTTGGAGGAGAGTCTGGAGTATTCTTACTTACCTTGATTAACAGGCTTAAGATCCCCTTAGTGATAACGCTGCATACCATTTTGGATAAACCTTCATTTATGCAACTTTCCATTATGCAATCACTATGTAAAAAGGCGGTGGCAGTGGTAGTTATGAGCCAAAAAGGGATTAAATTCTTGGATGACGTATTTCAGGTAAACCGCAACATTCATAAAATAGAGCATGGAGTACCGGACATAATTACGGATTCCAAAGCAGTAGTGAAAAATACCTTTAATTTAAGTGATCGGAAAATTCTCCTCACCTTTGGTTTACTTAGTAGAAATAAGGGCGTTGAAACTGTGATTGAGGCCCTGCCCATGGTGATCGAAAGACATCCCGAAGTGCTGTATATTATCCTGGGGAAAACCCACCCCGGGGTAGTTAAATTCGAAGGTGAATCTTACCGCAACAAACTAAAGCTGTTGGTCAAAAAGCTTCGGATAGAGAATCATGTTCATTTTTTCAACGAATACCTGAATGAAAAGCAACTATTTAAATACCTGGCAGCGGCTGATATTTATATTACACCTTACCTCAGTAAAGAGCAAATTACCAGCGGTACTTTAGCTTATGCATTGGGAGCCGGCGCCTGCATTATTTCTACACCCTATTGGCACGCAGAAGAGTTATTGTCAGGAGGCAGGGGTATAATCTTCCCTATCCAAGACCATAATAAGCTTTCCGCTCTGATAAATGACCTCTTGGAAAACGAAGATAAGGCTTCAAAAATGCGGGAATTGGCCCTGGCATACAGTGATCATTTGAAATGGCCCATAATTGGCAAGGAATACCTCGACCTTTTGGAGCAAGCCGCGACAAGAAAGGTAAAGAAGGAGCAATCTACGCTAATTGTAGATTTGTCCATCCTGCCCCCCTTCTCTCTTGCTCATCTTAAGCTATTAACTGATGACACAGGAATGTTACAGCACGCTAAGTACAATATTCCGGACTATAAAACGGGTTATTGCACGGATGATAATGCCCGTGCGCTCTTAGCTATGACCATGGCCTACCATCAACGGAAGCAGCCGGATGTTCTTAAATTAATCACCCGCTATCTTAGTTTTATGTTCTATATGCAGCGAGAAGATGGGAACTTTCGAAACCTACT